>CAZUUP010000022.1:0-13184 GCA_964623105.1 uncultured Akkermansia sp. | reverse complement strand
TCAGGGCTTGGGAGCGGGCGGGGTGCCCGGGCGGTTGGCGGCGCGGCCGTTGGGCTTGGCGGGCTGGTAGGCGGGATTGGGGATGGGGAAGCGGGCGCCGACTTGCTTTTGCCACGCGTGAAGTTCGGTGCGGAGGGCGTTGACGCGGGTGGTTTCGCGAGAGGCGAGGTCGTTTTTCTCGGCCAGGTCGTTGGCGAGATTGAAGAGTTCGACGCGATTGTCTTCCTGCCACTCGATGAGTTTCCAGTCGCCGCGGCGGATGGCGGCGGCGGGTGCGCCACCTTGGTTGCCGTAGTGGGGGTAATGCCAGAACAGGGGGCGCTCGGGGAGTGGTGTGCCCTTAAAGACGGGGAGGAGGCTGGTGCCGTCGAGGATTTGAGCGGGTTGAGGCTGGGCACCGGCGGCTTCGAGCAGGGTGGGGAAGAAGTCGGGGCTGCTGACGGGGGTGTTGACGATGCTGCCGGGCTTGATGACGGCGGGCCAGCGGGCGAGGAGGGGTTCGCGGATGCCGCCTTCGTACATCCAGCCTTTGCCGCCGCGGAGGGGAAGGTTGGAGGTGGGCCAGCCTTCGCTGGTGGAGAGGCCGCCGTTGTCGCTGGTGAAGAGGACGAGGGTGTTGTCGCGGAGGCCGAGTTCGTCGAGTTTGGCCAGAACCTTGCCGACGGCGAGGTCGAGGGCCTCGACCATGGCGGCATAGACGACGTGATCCTGGGTGAGGCGGACGTCGCGCTCGTGCTCGCGGCCCCATTTGTCGGTGAGGCCGAGGCGCTGGCGTTTGGCTTCGTATTTTTTGCGGAGGTCTTCGCGGGCCATGAGCGGGGTGTGGACGTCGTAGAAAGCGTAGTAAGCGAAGAAGGGACGGTTCGTGTTGGCGGCGATGAAGCTGGCAGTCTCGGTGGCGAGCCGATCGGGAAGGTGTTCGCCATCGGGGCCGTCGGTGAGGCGGGGGTTGCCGTAGGGGGAGAAGTATTTTTTGCCGCCGTAGGGGCCGCCGCGGTCGATGCCGCCGCGGTTGATGTCGAAGCCTTGATCTTCAGGCCAGAAGCCCTGGGGGCCGAGATGCCACTTGCCGGCGAAGAAGGTGGCGTAGCCGGCGGATTTCATGGCTTTGGCGAGAGTGGGGGTGTCGAGAGCGAGTCGGTCGGCGTATGGGGCGGGGAGGGACTTGGTGTTGCGTTTCCATTGCGCGGGAGTCAGGGGTGCGCCGATGTAGTCGGTGATGCCGGTGCGTTGGGGCCATTGGCCGGTCATGATGCTGGCGCGGGTGGGCGAGCAGACGGGGCAGGCGGCGTAGGCGTCGGTGAAGCGTGCGCCCTCGCGGGCGAGACGGTCGAGGTTGGGGGTTTCGTAGAAGGTGCTGCCGTAGCAGCCGAGATCGCGCTGGCCGAGGTCGTCGGCGAGGAAGAAGACGATGTTGGGTTTGGGCTGGGCGGCGAGGAGAGTGGGCGCGAAGGAGGCGAGGGCGAGGAGGGTGCGGAAGGATGAGGGGAGAGGGGGAATGGCCGCAAGGAACGCAAAGAGACGTAAAGAGAGGGGGTGCATGGGGAGGCGGTGGGTGGAGATGAGGGGAAGGGGAATGGCCGCAAAGAACGCAAAGAGACGCAAAAAGAGGGGGCGAGGGGGAGGCGGGCTGGTATGGGATTTCATGGTGGTTGGTTTAGCGGGCTGCTTTCTTCCCTTTGCGGGCGGGAGCGGCGGCGGGGGCGGGGAGGCCGTCATCGGGTTGGTTCCAGAGTCGCCAGGGATCGTTGAGGCGACGCATTTCGGCCAGCAGCAGGGTTTCCATTTCCTTGAGTTTGGCGGCGTGCTTGGGGTCGTTGGCGAGGTTGAGTTGATGCGGGGCGGGGGTGATGCCGGTGAGGGCGATGACTTTGGGGTCGTGGTGTTGCTGGACGAATTCGTGGGGATTTTCGGCAAGGTTGAAGAGCTGGGTTTCGCGGACCTGGCCGTCGAGCAAGTCGTATTTGATCAGCTTCCAATCGCCCTGGCGGACGGAGCGCATGCCGGGCTTGGTGCCGCCGTTGTAAACGCCGAAGAGGGTGTCGCGCACGGTCGATTTCTTTCCGTCGAGGACGGGCTTGAAGCTGAGGCCTTCGTTGGTGGGGGGGGCGTCGATGCCGGCGAGGTCGCAGAGGGTAGCGAGGACGTCGAGGAGGTAGATGTTACCAGGGACGCGGGAGCCGGGCTTGATGCCGGGCCCGCGAACGATGAAGGGGACGCGCCAGGTGTGCTGGTAGAGGTTTTGTTTGCCCTGAAGGCCGTGGCGGCCGATGGCGATGCCGTGGTCGGCGGTGTAGATGATGTAGGTGTTGTCGAGTTCGCCCATTTTCTGGAGTTGCTCGAGGACGCGGCCGATCTGGATGTCGATGTTTTCGCTGCAGGCAAATTCGCGACCAAGTTCGTTGCGGATGGTGCGGTCGTCGCGTCGTTCCCAGACGCCACTGACGGCAACTTCGTCGCGCAAGCCGGGATGGCCGTGGGGGAAGGGATGGGCGGGGAGGTAATTGGGTGGGAGCGCGGGGGACTTGGGATTGGCGGGGGGTGGTTCGGCGCGGTCGGTGTGGTTGACGGCACCGTATTTGGCGAGGAGTTCCGGGCGTCCGTCGCGGGTGTCGTGGGGATGGGAGAAGCCGAAGTAGATGAGGAAAGGCTTGGTGTCCTTGGTGGACTGGCGTTGCTGGAGGTAATCCATGACGCGGTCGCCGTGCCAGCCGCTGCCGGTTTCGTGGGTGCCGCCGCGTTTGGAGGCATCGTGGCGGACGGTGAAGAGTTTGTTGGCGGCTTCGTAGCTGTTGCCCTGTTTGCACGTGCGCATGGTGGCGTAGCCGGCGCGGTTGAAGACGGCGGGGATGGTGTTTTGTTCGAGGCCGGGCGGGCAGAGACCCTTTTGCAGGGCACCGGGGGCGATGGGCAGGTGCCACAGGGTGCGGCCGCTCATGATCATGTGGCGGGAGGGGGTGCAGACGGCACCGGAGAAGGAGCCCATGTGGTAGGCGCCGTCGAAGACCATGCCTTCGGCAGCGAGGCGGTCGAGGTGGGGCGTTTGCAGGGGGGACTTGGGGTCGTAGATCTTCAGATCGAAGGGAGATTGATCATCGACGAGGATGAAGAGGAGGTTGGGCCGTGGGGCGGCGGGGAGAGTGGTGAGAGACAGGAGCGTTAGGGCGGCGATGAGGAGGAGGCGCATGGTGGAGCGAGGGTGGTTTCAGTCGAGGAGGGTAAGGGTTAGGCGGCGGAGGTCCATGACGGATTTGCCGGGGATGTGGGTGGCGCGGAGGACGAGGGGGGACTGGGCTTTGGGGAGCTGGATTTCGCCGAGTTTCAGGGTGCGGAATTCCTTCATCTGCGATTCGCCATGCGGGCGGGGGAGGGTGTCCTGGTTGGTGTAGAGGGGCGGGTCCCAGCCGGGGTTGACCTTGGCGGTGAGGCGGCGGTCTTGAAAGACGAGTTCGACGGTGGAGCCGATGTCGGCGAGGGGACAGGTGTAGTCCACGGTAACTTCGTAACGGCCGGCGGTGTGGACGTCGAGGAGCCAGACGAGGGAATCGTCGGGGCTGGTCCAGTTGACGAAGTAGGAGCAGTTGGGGGCTGGGCTGCTGCGTTTGACGGTGCCGCGCGGTTCGCCGTCGCGGGCGGGGAGCATGGTGATGGGGAATTCGCGATAGCCGACGGGAATGGGGCGGGGATCCACGGCGTTGCCAGGGGCGCGGGGTTTGTTCCGGGGTTCGCTGGCGGGCGCAGAGGGGAACATTTCCTTCCGCCACGCCTGGACGGCGGCGGTGAGTTGAGTGGCGAGTGCGGGGGCGGTGGCGTTGATCGGGCGGGTCTGGCCGGGGTCGGCAATCATGTCGAAGAGATTGCCGGCGCCATCGAGCCGGTGGGTTTGCGTGCGAACGCTGATGTTAGGGCCCCAGGTGGAGAAGATCATGCGGTCGGGCCACTGGGTGGATTGCTTGAGGAGCAGCGGGGAGAGGTCGCGGCCGTCGAGGGGGAGATTGCCGACGCGAGGGATGCCGGCGAGGGCGGTGAGGGTGGGGAGGAGGTCGATGGCGCCGCTGATCTGGGTGACGGTGTGTCCGGCGGGCAGGCGGGCGGGCCAGCGAAGATAGCAGACGGAGCGGACGCCGCCTTCGTCGGTGGTTCCTTTGCGGCCTTTCATGCCACCGGTCCAGCGGGCGGAATTGGGGCCGTTGTCGGAGAAGTAGAGCACGATGGTGTTGTCTTCGAGTTTGAGGTCGCGGATTTTGGCGAGGATGCGGCCGACGTTGCGATCCTGGTTTTCCAGCATGGCGAGGGCGCAGCGGGTTTCGGCGGGTTTCTCCTGGTCAGGGTTGGTGGCGAGTTGGGTGATGGGTTTGTCGCGGAAGCGTTCCCAGTCGGCGGCCGGAGCGGCCCACGGGGAGTGCGGGGTGGTGAAGGGGACGTAACAGAAGAAGGGTTTGGAGCGGTTTTTGTCGATGAAGGCGAGGGCGCGGTCGGTGCAGACATCGACGATGTAGCCCTGGGTGCGGATCATGCGGCCGTTCTCCTCGATCGGGGCGTCAAAGTATTCGCCCCAGTGGCCGGAGGTGTGGCCGAAGTATTCGCCGAAGCCGCGGGCCATCGGGTGATAGGGCCATTGGCTGCCGTTGTGCCATTTGCCGAAGGCGCCGGTGGCGTAACCGGCGGCTTGGAAGGCGTCGGCGAGGGTGCGCTCGGTTAGGTTCAAACGTTCCTGACCGGTGGAGACGCCGCGGACGCCGCCGCGTGGATGGTAGCGGCCGGTGAGGAACTCGGCGCGAGTGGGGGAGCAGACGGGGCAGACGTAGAAGCGGTCGAGGGAAACGCCGCGTAGGGCGAGGGAGTCGATGTTCGGGGTGGAGACCTGGCGGTTGCCGGAGTGGCTGTAATCGCCCCAACCGGCGTCGTCGGCGAGGAAGACGATGAGATTGGGGGGCGGGGCGGCACCGTGGGATTGAGGGGTGAGCGCCGCGAGAAAACCAAGGGCGAGGGCGAGAAACAGGGCGGGGCGCGTAGTCATGGTTAGAGTCGGCAAGGTTTGGACGGGGGCGAGGTGGAAAAGGTGACGAACAATTGTCGGGCGGCAGTGCGAGCGGATTTTATTCCATGTGGGTTGCGGGAACGGGAAGGCCGGGAGACGTCGAAGGAATTCGGGTGACGCGGCCCAAGCCGGCGCAGATTCTTTGGCGATGGTGGCTGCCGGGCGACCGTGCTGCGAGATCAGAATTTTCGAGAACAGGTCCGGATTTCGAGTGGGTTGCGATATTCTTTCATTTCTTTTCCAACACCAACTTCACATCCACGGGATCGGATTGGCCGCGACGGTAGCGCACCTTCACAACCGAGCCCGGTGGCAGACGTTTAAAGGCGGCGAATTCTTCCGGCGTCATGGTCTTGAGGGCGTGACCTTCTATCTCCAGCAACTCGTCTCCGACACGCAATCCGGCTTTGTCCGCCGGACCATCCGGAACGACGCTGAGGAGTCTGTTATCTTGATCCATGTTGATTCCGGCGGTTGAGGCGCGGGTGATTTCCTGCACGGTGCCGAGCGGCTTGAGCCGAAGTTCGCCTGCGGAAAAGCGGAAAGTCATCACATAGTGGCGGAGAAGATTCAGGCCGATAATTCCTTCGCGTTCGCGTCTTGAGTCGGGCGGGGCGTTCAACACGTCCACAGGCAGGTCTTTCAGGGTATCAGGGCCAAAAGTGAATTCGGGGAGCCTGACGGTTCGGGTTGCCATCTTGCCAGAAGGAGTAATGCCGCGGACGAGCGCAGGCTGTGCAGTTGTCATCACCTCAGGCAGGAACTTCTCCACAAGAACGCTGGAAAGCTGGAATATGCCTCCGCCGTCGCCGGTGTCCGGTGTGGCCGCCAGCTCATGTTTTCCAATCCGCACGGGCACCGTCAGGTTAATTGGCCGATACGCTTGAGGAGTCGAGGTGCCCGCCGCGGGATTCGCCAAATCGCAAGTCAGCGGGATTGCTGTTTCGCCGGCAAGGTTTTGGGCCTTGCCGGCGGGAAAAAGAATGAGTTCCCGGGCCGAAGGATCAATTCGCACATCCCAATCCACCAAGGTGCTTACGCCCAATACGCCCGCGATGCCAGCGCCCTCAACGCCGGTGATTAATTCGGAAATGAGAACCGGTTCGTTCTCGGTCCACGCGTTCCCGAGACTGATGCGTTTGGTCAGCGTGCGCTTGGTCGCCAATTGTTCTCCCCGAGCATCGACCACGTTCATCCCCCGAACCAGTGCGGGAAGATTGAGATTGCGAGCGGCTTGGGGCGTCAGAATTGTACCTGCGGCTCCGGTGTCTAAAATGAGTCGCGAGGGTTTGCCATCGATACGAGCCTCCAAGATGAATCCCCAAAATGTTGACTGGAGCGGGATGGTGACGCTTTCCGTCTCCTTTGGCAGGCCTGATTTTCGTAAAGCGCCAGCAAGCGCCGGAGGGATTGCCTGTTGGCCCTGGCTGAAAAGCGGGACGAAGGAGCAAAGGAGCAAGAGGAAGAAGGATCGTGAAAGCATGGTCGTGAGCGTGTCAAAAACTGGCGGGATCGGCGAGCTGGCGGCCATTTGGGCCTCCCCGACGGCAAGAGTTGGCGCGAGTCCCAATCGGAGCAGCCAAAAGAATACAACTTCCACGGGGAGATATGGAAGGACGATAGCGAAAGCAACAAGGCATAGAGCAGGCGCCGAGAGTCATCGCCCGCATTCGGCCGAATCGACCCCAATTGGCGATGAGCTGTTTATCGGCGGGCCGCCTGCGCCGAACCGGCAGAGCGTGGGGGTTGGGGGACACGGGTCAGGGGGCGGGAACGAGTTGGACGGCATCAATCATGACGTGGCCGTCGGTGCCGGCGTTGGAGATTTCGAGGTGGTAGGTGGTGCCGGCGAGGAACTCGAAGGCGCCGATGGGTTGCAGGAGGCGGTCGATGATGGCGGGTTGGCGTTGATTGACGTGAAGTTTGGCCTGGCCGGCGGCGTGGGTGAGGGTGAGGGGGACGTTGGTGGCGCGGTTGGCGTGGGAATTGTAGGCGATGCGGACTTCGTACTTACCGGTCGAGGGGACGTTGATGGGGAAGCGGGCGGTTTGTTTGCCTTTGTCGGCGTTGGCGTCGTGGCGGTAGCCGGCGCCGATGAAGGGTGGGACGAGGTTGCCGGTGGTGGTGAAGCCGGTGCGTTGGGCCTGTTCGTCATCGATGACGAGGCCGGGGAGTTTGCGCGGATCGAGGCCGGTGGCGACGGCTTTGGTGGGACCGGTCCAGGTGAGGACTTGATGGTCGGCTTCGAGGCGGGCGCGGAATTTGGGCTGGGAGATGCGTTGGAGAGGGACGTTTTCGTCGATGGCGTGGGCGGCGGCGGTGGCGGCGGACTGGCCGAGGACCATGAAGACGGGTTCCATGCGGATGCTGCCGAAGGCGATGTGGGAGGCGGAGAGGCAGGTGGGGGTGAGGAGGTTGGCGCATTCCTGCTCGCGGGGGACGATGGCGCGGAAGCCGATGGGATAGGGGGAGAAGCCGCCGACTTCGACGTCGCCCTCGTTGCGGACGTGGCCCTTGGCGTCGATGTAGCGTTGCTGGTGGTGGGAGTCCATGGTGTAGGCGGCGAGGCCGACGGGTTCGGGGGCGACTTCGCGGCCCTGACAGTGGTGCTGGGTCATGACGAGGTCGGCGACCATGCGGCGGGCTTCGCGGATGTAGAGCTGTTCCTGCCAGCCGTTGCCTTCGGTGAATTCGTCCTTGCAGACGCCCCAACGGGAGACTTCGCGGCGGACGGGTTCAGGGATGCGGGGATGGTTGGCAAGGGTCCACATGAGGCCCTGCTGGTAGAGGCGGTGCTGGGCGATGATGTGGGCGCGTTCCGTGTAGGAGGCGGTGGGGTAGGCGTAGTTCTGGCCGATGAAGTCGGTGGAGAAGCCGAGGCGGTTGTTGGTGTCGGTCTTGCGGTTGGGCATGGAGGAGTTGATCCAGGGGACGGCTTTTTCGCCGGCCTCGTAGTTGCGGAAGAGGAGTTCGTACCAGAGTTCGACGTAGCCGGCGGGTTTGTGGAAGGGGATGCGGTTGTCGGGATGGTCGGTGAGACACATGCGGAAACAATAGGCCTGAACGCGGTGGTCGCCGTCGCCTTCCTGACCGGGGCCGTTGGGGTTGATGTGGGGGAGGAGGCCGCTGGTGGGGTCGCCGGGTTTGAGGTAGGGGCTGATGCCGGGGACGAGTTGATGGAAGCGGGCCTGGGCGGGTTGAATGCCGTTGAGGGTTTCGCCGTAACGGGCGTTGGGTTCGCGGCCGACGGTGAAGGTGATCTTGGCGGCGGCGAGGAGGTCGCCTTCGTAGGTGGCGTCGATAAACATGCGGCCGGGGAAGGTTTTGCCGGATTCCATGCGGATGGATTCGATGCGGGGCGGAGTGGTGGTGGACAGGGTGACGCCGGTGGCGCGGTCGAGGCGTTCATTGTAGATGACCTCGATACGGTTGGTGCGGATCCAATCGTGGAAGACGCGGAGGGCGGCGCTGGGTTCGAAGGTCCAGCGGGCGGCTTCGCCGGAATCGGTGCGGGTCTGGCCGCTGTCGCGGTAGAGGACCTGGGGCTGCCATTTCCAGGCGGCGGGGTCGTCGTAGTGGCGTTTGATGCCCTGATAGAACTCGCGGGCGATGCCGCCGATGGCGGCTTTGTTGCCGATGTCGGTCTGGCCGAGGCCGCCAGTGGTGAGTCCGCCAACGCGGCGGGTGGGTTCGATGAGGACGACGGATTTGCCCATGCGGGTGGCTTGCACGGCGGCGGCAATGCCGGCGGAGGTGCCGCCGTAGATGACGAGGTCGTGGGCGGCGTGCGAGACGGCGGGGAGGAGGGAGAGAAGGAGGGACAGGGAGAGGGGGAGACGGGGGGAGAGCGAGAGGGAGGGACGGGGGGAGGGGAGGGGTTTCATGTATTGGGGGGGAGTTTCGCAAAACGGCGGGTTGGGGCAAGGGTGGACTGCTGGGAACGACAGAGTGGGGAGGCTTTGGGAGGCTGGGGAACTGGCGGGGGAAACGAGGAGCAGGGGAAGGGAAAACTTGCGGTTGCTAAGTCGGGGGAGGGGCTTTAGAAAGCGGGCGCTTTTGAACCAGACATGACCCGGAAGGAAACAGGCTTTGACGGTGGGCCCGCCATGGGGAGCGAGGGTGGTTGGCGTGTGTGTGGCGGTTGGCTGCGTTGTGGTGTAACGGTGGCTGCGGTGGCGTGGTTGCTCACGGGGTGTTCGGTGCGGAAGTATGCGGTCAATCAACTGGGGAACGCGCTGGCGGGATCGGGGACGGCTTTTTCGGGGGACGACGATCCGGAGTTGGTGCGGGGGGCGGTGCCATTCAGTTTGAAGCTGATTGAAAGTTTGCTGGCAGAGACCCCGACGCATTCCGGATTGTTGCTGGCGGCGGCGAGCGGGTTCACGCAGTATGCGTTTGCGTTTGTGGCGGAGGATGCGGACGAGCTGGAGGAAAAAGATCTGGCGGGGGCAACGGCCTTGCGGGCGCGGGCGCGGAAGCTGTATGCGCGGGCGCGGGATTACGGCTTGCGCGGGCTGGAGGCGGCGCATCCTGGAATCGAAAAGGCTCTGCGGACGGGTCCGCAAGGGGCGGTGCAGCGGTTGGGCGCGGGGGATGTGGCGATGGCTTACTGGACAGCGGCGAGCTGGGGGTCGTTAATCGGGCTGTCGAAGGACAATCCGGAGGTGGTGGCGGATCAGTTGATCGTGGAAGCATTGCTGGACCGGGTGCTGGCGCTGAACGAGGGGTTTGGCGACGGGGCGATCCGGCAGGCGATGATCCGGTATGAACTGGCGCGACAGGGAGGAGCAGGTGACGCAGTGGAGCGGGCGCGGAAGCATTTCCAACGGGCGGTGGAACTGGCGGGCGGGCGGCAGGCGGGGCCTTATGTGACATGGGCGGAGTCGGTGTCGGTGAAGAACCAGAATGTGGCGGAGTTTAAGCGGATGCTGGAGCAGGCGCTGGCGGTGAAGGCGGAGGCGCAGGCGGCGCATCGCCTGGAGAATCTGATCATGCAGCGGCGGGCCCGGTGGTTGCTGGGCCGGGTCGATGACCTTTTCGTACCGGCGGAGCCGGTGGTACCGACGACGAAGTGAACTGACAGTTGAATTTATGAAACAATTGCGATGGCTGGCGTGGGCATTGGTCTTGATGGCACTGGCGGGTGGCGAGGATGCGGTGCAAGCGGCGGTGCGTCTGCGTCTGGCGACGCTGGCACCGAAGGACACTTCTTTGCACAAGGGTTTGCAGGGGATGGGGGAACAGTGGCGGCAAGTGACGAAAGGCGGGGTGACGCTGACGATCTACACCGACGGGACGATGGGCGGGGAGGCGGACATGGTGCGGCGGATGCGGGTGGGGCAGATTCAGGCGGCGCTGATCTCGGGGTCGGGGCTGGCGCAAATTGACGACTCGGTGACTGCGTTGCAGGCGATGCCCATGATGTACCGGACGTTTGAGGAGTTCGAGTACGTGCAGGACCGGCTGCGGCCGATGATCGAGAAACGGATGCTGGACAAGGGTTTCGTGGTGTTGTTCTGGGGAGACGCGGGGTGGGTGAAGTTTTTCTCGAAGCGGCAGGGAACGTTGCCCCCGGAATTTGTGACGATGAAGATGTTCGCGTGGGTCGGGGATTCACGGACGATCGAGGTGATGAAGGCGATCGGGGTGAACACGGTGCCGCTGGAGCAGACGGATGTCCTGACGGGGCTGCAAACGGGCTTGATCGACGTGGTGCCGACGATCCCGGTGGTGGCGCTGGCGGGGCAGTTCTACGGGCCGGCTTCGCACGTGCTGGACCTGAACTGGACGCCGCTGGTGGGGGCGACGGTGATCACGAAAGACGCGTGGGACAAGGTGCCGGAAGGGCAGCGCAAGGGGATGCTTGAGGCGGCGGCGGCGGCGGGGGTGGACATCCGGAAGCGGAGCCGGGTCGAGGCGGACGAGGCGATCGCGGCGATGCAGAAGCGCGGATTGAAGGTGACGACACTGACACCGGAGCAAGTGGGGGAGTGGCGGAAGTTTGCAGAGACGGTTTATCCCAAGATCCGGGGCAAGAATGTGCCGGCAGACATGTTTGACGAAGTGCAGCGGCTGCTGACCGAATATCGCTCCAAGCAGGGCGGGGCGGCGAAATGAGCGAGCCAACCGCGATTGAGATGACGAAGGAGGCGGGCGCGGGCGGCCGAATGAGCAGGCTGCGGGAGTGGCTGACGCTCGGGGAGAACTGGGTGGTGGTGGCGGCGATGGCCGTGATGGCCGTGATGCCGGTCGCGGAAATCATCGTCCGCAAGCTTTTCAAAGGTGGGCTGTCGGGATCGGCGGCAATTGTGCAGCACCTGACGCTGGCGGTGGGGATGCTCGGCGGCGTGCTGGCGGCGCGGGACGGCCGGTTGTTGTCGATGTCGGCGGTGAGTTCGTTCCTCAAGGGGCGGTGGCTGGCGGGGGCGCAGATTGTGAGCGCGGTGGGGGCGGGGGTGATCAGCGTTTTCCTGGCGGCGGGTGCCTGGCAGTTGATGGCGGCGGAGCGGAAGGCTGACAATGTGATCGCCTACGGAGTGAAGGTGTGGGTGGGGGAAGCGCTGCTGCCGGTGGGCTTTGTGCTGGTGGCGGTGTATCTGCTGTGGCGGGCGGGGGCGACTTGGAAGGCCCGGTTGGCGGCGTTGGCAGCGACGGGAGCGGTGGTGTGGTTTGTCCTGCATCCGCCGGTTGATCCGGAGAAGTTGGTGACGCCGGCCTTGGTGGGGCTGTTGATCGCGACCGTGCTGGGGGCGCCGGTGTTTGCGACGCTGGGAGGAGCGGCGGTGATTTTGTTTTGGGGGATAGGGCAGCCGATTTCGGCGATCACGATCAATCATTACAATCTGGTGACCAACCCGTCTCTGCCGGCTATTCCGTTGTTCACGCTGGCGGGGTATTTGCTGGCGGAGGGCGGGGCGTCCAAGCGGTTTGTGCGGGTGTTTGAGACGTTGTTTGGCGGGTTGCGGGGCGGACCGGCGATTGTGACGTGTCTGGTGTGTGCGTTTTTCACGACGTTCACGGGGGCCTCGGGCGTGACGATTCTGGCCCTGGGAGGGTTGCTGATGCCGGTGTTGCTGGCGGCGAAGTATTCCGAGCGGAATGCGCTGGGGTTCCTGACGAGTGCGGGCGCTCTGGGGTTGCTGTTTCCGCCGTGCCTGCCGCTGATTCTCTATGCGATCATCGCGAAGGACGTGTCGCTGAAGAGCATTTTTCTGGGCGGCTTGTTTCCGGGAATGTTGCTGGTGGCATTGACGGCGGGGCTGGGCATAGCGCTGGCACCGCGGCAGGCGGGCACGCGGCGGGGTTTCGACCGGGGAGCGGCGTGGGCGGCAATTTGGGAGGCGAAATGGGAACTGGCGATTCCGGTGGTGGCGCTGGTTGGGTTGCTGGGAGGCTTTGCGACCCCCGTGGAGAGCGCGGCGTTGACGGCTCTGTATGCGTTTTTTGTCGAGGTGTTCGTGTATCGGGACTTGAGTTTGCGGAAGGATTTCGCGCGCGTGTTTACGGAGGCCGGTTTGGTGGTGGGAGGGGTGTTGCTGATCCTCGGCGTGGCGCAGGGTCTTCCGAACTATCTGGTGGACGAGCAGTTGGCGGCGCGCGCGGTGGAATGGGTTTCGCAGAATATCCACTCCAAGCTCACGTTCCTCCTGGTGTTGAACGTGTTTCTGTTCGCGGTGGGATGTCTGATGGACGTGTATTCAGCGATCATTGTGGTGGTGCCGTTGATGGTGCCGATGGGAGCGGTGTTTGGAGTTGATCCGATCCATCTCGGGATTTTGTTCCTGGCGAATTTGGAACTGGGTTATTTGACGCCACCGGTGGGAATGAATCTTTTCCTGGCGTCGTATCGTTTTAACAAGCCGTTGTCGGAGGTCTATCGTTCGATCGTCCCGATGTTGTTGGTGCGGGTGGTGGGGGTATTTGTAATCACGTATCTGCCGATTCTCTCGACGTGGCTGCCGAAGTGGCTGGGGAAGTAGCCACGGGTCAGCGTTTCGGGGAGGGGAGAATTCGTGATGCGCGAAGGGACGGACCAATCGGCCTTCGGGCGGCGGCGGGCTGAAACGGGGATTGATCCGTGATTCCGCAGTTGAAAACCATCCTGGCGAAGGCAAACCACCAACCGGCACTGACTTGCACTAAT
>CAZUUP010000021.1:0-22639 GCA_964623105.1 uncultured Akkermansia sp. | reverse complement strand
CCCCCGCCGCGCCCGCCCCAGCACCCCCGCCAGCCGCTCCCTCTCCCGCCACCAACGCTGCCCCCGCCCTCACCCCACCCCCCTCTCCCTCCATCCCCCCGTCCCCCCCCCCCTCCGTCCCTCCCTCCGTCCCTCCCTCGCCCCTGCCCCCCGGCATGTTGCGCATGAACTTCCGCAACGCCCCGCTCGAACTCGTTCTCGATTACCTCAGCGAAGCCGCCGGCTTCACCATCGTCCTCGAGACCGAAGTTCGCGGCCGCATCGATGTCTGGAACAACCAGCCCGTGACCAAGGATGAAGCCCTCAACCTCCTCAACATCGTTCTCAACAAAAACGGCTACGCTGCCCTCCAGAACGGCCGCATCCTCACCATCGTCGGTCGCGACGAGGCCAAGAAACGCAACATCCCCGTCAAGAGCGGCAGCGACCCCGCGGGCATTCCCAAGTCCGACGAAATCGTCACGCAGATCATCCCCATCCGTTACATCAACGCCGCGCAGCTCACCAAAGACCTCCAGCCCTTGCTCTCCGAAAAAGCCAGCCTCACCGCCAACGAAGCCGGCAACGCCCTCGTCCTCACCGACTCCCAGGCCAGCATTCATCGCATGGCCGAAATCGTCCGCGCCCTCGACACCTCCGTCGCCGGCATCGCCACCATCCGCGTCTTCCAGATGCGCTTTGCCGACGCCAAGACCGTCGCCACCGTCATCAAGGAAGTCTTCCAACCCGAGACCGGCGGCGGTCGCGGCGGCAACACCAGCACCGATCCCCGGGCCGCCTTCTTCGCCCGCTTCCGCGGCGGTGGCGGCGGTGAGGGCGGTGGCGGCGGTGGAGGAAATGCCGCCGCCGGCCGCACCACGGCCGCCTCGCGCGTCGTCGCCGTCGCCGACGAACGCAGCAACTCCCTCGTTGTCAGTTCCCCCGACGAACTCATGGCCACCATCGAAGACCTCGTGAAATCCGTGGATACCAATGTCGAGGACATCATGGAACTCCGCGTCTTCCGCCTGAAACACGCCGACCCCAATGAAATGGCCGATCTCCTCGCCGGCCTCTTCCCCGACGAAACCCGGTCCAACGACCGCAACAGCAGCGGTGGCGGTAGCCGCTTCAGCTTCTTCGGCGGCCTCGACGGCGGACGACGCTCCAGCAGCGGCGGCGGCAACTCCGGCGCGAGCGCGGAAAGCGACCGCGCCAAAAAGCAAAGCCGCGTCCTCGCCGTCGCCGACGCCCGCACCGCCTCCATCATCGTCAGCGCCTCGCGCAACCTCATGAAACAGATCGAGCAGATGATCACCAACCTCGACGAGAACCCCGCCAAAAAACAGAAGGTCTTTGTCTATTCCCTCGAGAACGCCGACGTCCAGGAAGTCGAGACCGTCCTCAAAGCCCTCTTCGAGAGCCAGACCGGTCGCAACGCCCGCTCCACCGGCACTTCGCAAAACAACGCCCTCACCACCCGCTCCGGCCAGTCCCAGTCCCAAGGCACCGGCAGCAACCGCCTGGGCGGCGGCGGCGGCAGCGGCGGCAACACCGGCCTCGGCGGCGGCGCCGGCATCCGCTGATTCGCATCGCTGCCGTTGCAACCGGAATTGAAACCACAGAGACACGATGAAAACAGAGAAACCCGATTTCCTGAATCCTCTCCCTATCAATCGTTGCGAAAGTTCGTGCCAAGACCGCAGTAACGCGAAGCGCGTCCGTCTCCCTCGCCCCGTGAGGCACGAACGGGGAGAGGGCCGGGGAGAGGGGTGCTCCACCATGGCGAGCGGCCCAAGATTGCGAAGCGCCTCCTCTCCCCGACCCTCTCCTCCGTTCCGAACGGAGGAGAGGGAGCCAGAGGCCTTGGTGCAGACTGCACGAACTTTCCCAAAGATTGATACCAGTCATAGTTCATTGAACCCTCTTCGCTTGCCCAATTCCCCGTCTTCTCTGTGTTCATCGCGCCTCTGTGGTGAAAAATTTCCGCCCTGCTTCCATGTCATAGTCACCACCACCAGTCACCTGCACCTCCCTTAGCCGCCGCCCTTCATACCTCATAATTCATCCCTCATAATTCCCATGCGCCTCCCCCTCTTCACCCTCGCACTCCTTCTCACCCTCACCCACGCCTCCGCCCAATTCTTCCCCCAACCCGGCGGCGGTGGCGGCGGCACCAGCGGCCGCAGCGGCCGCTCCAGCAGCAGCAGCGGCGCCAGCAGCGCCCGCGACTACCAGAACAACACCGAACTCGGCCACGCCACCATCTCCAGCGACCCCGAGGCCCGCAAAATCATCATCGTCACCGACGACGAAACCAACCTCCAGATCAAGGACATCATCGCCAACCTCGACCGCCCGAAACCGCAGGTCCTGATCAAAGTCGTCTTCGTCGAAATCCAGCACAACAAAGGCTCCGACATCGGTCTCGAAGGCGGCTTCGGACGCCGCTTCACCACCGGCACCACCGGCAACATCGTCAACGCCTTCGGCCTCGGCGGCCTCGCCAACGCCGCCACCGGCAGCGTCCTCAACGCCTTCGGCCAACCTGTCCAAAGCTTCGCCGCCGCCAACCCCATCACCGCCACCGGCGCCGGCCTCTATCAAATCCTCGGCCAGGATTACCAAGTCACCCTCCGCGCCATCGCCCAGGCAGGCAACGCCGAGGTCGTCTCGCGGCCCTCGATCCTCGCGCGCAACAACCAGCCCGCCACCATCACCGTCGGCAAATCCGTCCCCCTCATCACCAACGTCCGCTTCGATTCCCTCGGCAATCAAATCAGCTCCATCGCCTACACCGACGTCGGTGTGATTCTCAAAGTCACCCCCTTCATCACCAAGGACGGCCTCGTCGAAATGATCATCGCCCCCGAGCTGTCCTCCGTCTCCGACACCGACCGCCAGAACATCGCCAACGGCGTCTCCGCCCCCGCCATCGACAAACGCTCCGCCGACACCGTCGTCGTCACCCCCGACGGCCAGACCGTCATCGTCGGCGGCCTCATGGGCCGCACCCGCGCGCAAAACGACACCAAGATTCCCGTCCTCGGCGACATCCCCCTCCTCGGCAACCTCTTCAAACGCAAAGCCAAAACCGACACCAAGACCGAACTCATCATCTTCCTCACCCCCCACATCATCCAGGCCCCCAACCAGCTCGCCGCCCTCTCCGCCACCGAAGCCGGTAAAATGCCGCTCACCCCGAAACAATTCACCGAAGACGAGCTGAACCAGTTCCTCGAAACCCTCCCCATCCGCAAAAAGAAACCGGCGGATGACAAAACCGAACCAACGCCGAAATGAGTGTTCGCCTGCGGCACCTCACGCATGGGAAACAACGAGGGATAAGCCTCAATCCGAGTTAGGCGTCATGGTGCGCGACACTCTCCAAGAGATTTCCGAGTTGCTTGAGAGGCACAACGCTTCATCGAACACGCTGGCGATTGCGCTGCTCGGCGACGAGAAGAAGATGTGGGACTATCTCGTCTCGAACGAGCTTTGGGGCGGCGCAGGTTCAGTTGCAGACCAGGCAGTGCTGGAGTTTCCAGAGGCGAGAGCGCAGCTAGACAGATTGATGATACGCTTAGGACGAGAGCAGATGAGTTTGGGACGCGTCAACGTTCGCACCGAGATGTGGGTCACAGCATTCGAGGAGTGGCAAGCGAAAGGCATACGATGACGCCTAACCCGGCCATCGCGTCCAGGTTGCAATCGAAGCGTCTCGTGGGCCGGGTCGCTGAGCTTGGGTCGTTAGGCCGCTTCGCATCTGCACCAACACCATGAAGCATCTTTTGTTATCGCTCCTCTCTGCTTCCTTCCTTGTCGGCTGTCACACACCCGATTACACGCGACGTGAGCCGAGCACCTGCGAGGTGCATCACGTCACGATGTTCAAACGCACCGTGCCCTTTGCTCACGGGACGATTCCAATGAGTCGTGTTGAGGGAGAACGCGGTGAGTGGAAGCGGCGCATGAACCATTACCCGCATCCCGCCGACTGCGAGCCTGCGACCGGCATCGTTCTGCCGGGCGAGAAGGGGCGGGTCGTCGTTTACGTTTGCAAGCAATGCGAGGCAGCTAAAAAGCAGATGGAAACGCAAGAACCATGACGCGGCCTAACCTAAAATGAGCTACCACCCCACCACCCGCCGCCGCACGCTCCTCACCGACTAATTACTAATCACTAATCACTAATTACTCCCCCCCTCCGCCCTCCCGCATGTCCGACTCCCCACACACCCGCCGCCGCACCCTCCTGACCACCGGCGCGCTCCTCGCCGTCTGGCTCCTCATCGCCGGCTGGCAGGCGTCGGAGCACGCCACCGTCCGCAAGTCCGCTCGCGCCGCCCTCGTCAATCGCGGACGCGACATCACCACCACGCTTGGCCTCGTCGTCCGCTCCCAGCGCCGCTTCGGCAGCATTGTTTCAAAAGACCGTCTCGAATCCGCCCTCGCCGAACTCGTCACCCCCGGCGAACTCAACTCCGTCGCCCTCCTCAACGCCGCGGGCGACACTGTCGCCTCCGCCGGCTCCCCCATCAATCTCACGTCCCGCAACATCGGCCCCAACCACGTCATCTGGGACGACCACGGCCTCCTCATGGCCAACCTCATCGACCTCGGGGCCAGCCTCGCCACCAACTCCCTTTCCGCCACCAACCCCACCATCATCGTCACCCGCGACTTCTTCGCCGGCTTCGAGACCAACCGCCCGCCCCGCCCTCCCAGCTCGACCACCAACGCCGAACGCCCCTCGCGCAGCGGCACCAACTCTTTTCGCCCGTGGTTTGGCTTCGGCAGTTCCACCAATTCCCCGCCGCGCCCGCCCCCGCGTCCGCCGTGGATGACGGAGGCCGATTACCAATCCCTCATCCAACGCCAGGGCCTCCACAGCATCGTCATCGCCATGTCCACCGGCTCCCTCCGCGCCAGCCTCGACCGCGACCTCTGGCAACGCGGCATCATCTGCTTCCTTGCCGCCATCTCCGTCATCGCCGCAGGACTTGCCTGGCGCAACCTCGTCAAATCCTCCGAGCTGCAGCTCCGCCTCGTGCGCGCCAGCGAACTCAACCTGCACCTCAAGGAAATGAACCTCGCCGCCGCCGGCCTCGCCCACGAAACCCGCAATCCCCTCAACATCATCCGCGGCCTCGCCCAGATGATCTCCAAGGAACCCGGCCTCGCCCCCGAACTCCAGCGCCGCTCCCGCGACATCCTCGACGAAACCGACCGCGTCACCGCGCAGCTCAACGAATTCATCAACTACTCGCGCCCCCGCGAAGTCCGCCGCACGCCCCTCGCCCTCGACGCCGCCATCGCCGAAGTCACCCGCGCCCTCAGCTACGACCTCGAGGAAAAATCCCTCCACCTCGACGCCCCCGCCTCCGGCCTCACCATCGAAGCCGACGAACAACTTTTCCGCCAAACCCTCTTCAACCTTCTCCTCAACGCCACCCAGGCGGTCGATTCCAACGGCCACATCACCATCATCGCCACCCGCTCCGGCCCCGAGGAAGCCACCCTTGAAATCCGCGACGACGGCCCCGGCGTCCCCGAGTCGCAGCGCCAGGAAATCTTCAAGCCCTACGTCACCAGGAATCAGAAAGGCACCGGCCTCGGCCTCGCCGTCGTCCAGCAAATCGTCTCCGCCCACGGCTGGGAAATCGCCTGCCTCCCCAACGAACCCCGCGGCGCCATCTTTCGCATCCGCCACCTTCGTCTCGCCAAGTAGGCCTGCGGCGCCGGGGTTTGGAGAGCGGGGACTTGTCACCGCTATCCCAAGGCGACTGCTCGCCGTCGAACTCCCACGCCCGCCCAAACCCGCCCGCGTGCCCCCGCTGGCGCGAGCCGTGAAGCACCCCGTTGCGCACGGACGATTCCCGAGACCCGACGGCGACAAGTCGCCTGCGCACAAGCGGTGACAAGTCCCCGCACTCCAAAACCGGCCGGGCGCGCTGCAACCCACGCCGGTGTTACGCCCCGCAAAAGGCGCCGACCCCGCCGCGCGGCCGCCGCAAACCTTCCCTCCACTTCGGGAGACGCCGCCCGGGATGGCTGGCGGGATTAGGCTTTGCGCAGGGCCGGGTTGTTGTAGGGTGCGGGAAATGAGTCCACACAACAATGATTCAACAATGGCGGTGTTCCTGGATCTGGAGAACATCGCTCTGGGGGCGGCCGACGCACATTACCCGCCCTTCAACATTCAAAAAGTGCTCGAACGTCTCCTCCTCAAAGGGCACATCGTGGTGAAGAAGGCGTATTGCGATTTCGAGCGGTATCGCGGGTTCAAGCGGGATTTGCACGAGGCGGCATTCGAGCTGATCGAAATCCCGCACTTGCGCCAGTCGGGAAAGAACTCGGCGGACATCCGCATGGTCGTCGATGCGCTGGATCTTTGTTACACGAAGGGGCATGTGGACACATTCGTGATCATCAGCGGCGATTCGGATTTTTCGCCACTGGTGAGCAAATTGCGGGAAAACGCGAAAACAGTGATCGGCGTGGGGGTGAAGAATTCCAGTTCCGACCTGTTCATCAACAACTGCGATACATTCGTTTATTACGACGATCTGGTGCGGACGGAAGCGGCGCGGGTGCGCCCGGTGGTGCCGGTTGCCCCCATCGCGCCCGCGGCGGCCGCGGGTGGCGGTGCCGCGGGTACGGCCGGCGCGGCAGCGCGGCCGGCTCCGGTCGCCGCGAAGTCATCGCTGACCCCCGAGAAGGCGCTGGAGATGGTGATGGAGACGCTGCGTGCGATTGACGAGGAATGCGAAGAGGATGACCGGATCTGGGGCTCGATGATCAAGCAGGCGATCAAGCGCCGGAATCCGGGCTTCAACGAGCGGGCGCACGGCTTCCGCTCGTTCAACGATTTGCTGCTCGAGGCGCAACGGCGGGGCTTGCTGAAGTTGCAGGCCGATGAGAAGTCCGGCGGGTATCTGGTCGAGTTGGTCCTGTTGCCAGTGAGCCCGGTTGCTGGCGGATGATCCGGCGGCGCAACTCGATCCGGAGAGTCCGGGACAACGGAGTGCGGGAGGGCAATTTTCCAAAGGGAGGACGTCGTGTCGCGCGTACAACCGGTTTTTGGACGGCGTGAATGGGTCGAGCTGGCGGCCCTTTTCTTCATCCAAGCCATGGCCATGGGGACTTGGTTTGTGCCCTTGGGATCGGTCCTCGATGCGCACGGATTGCAGGCAATCAAACCGTTCGCGTTTGCCACATCAGCCGTCGCGGCCTTTGTCTCGCCGCTGGTCTTCGGCGCCATGGCCGACCGGCATGTGGCCCCGGTGCGGGTTTTGCGGGGATTGTCCCTGGCGACGGCGGGTGCGATGGCCTTGGCGGCGCTGGCCATCGGACGGGGTGCGGGACCCTGGGTGGTGCTGGGGTTGATCCAATTGCACGCTTTGTGCGCGGCACCGACGTGGGGGCTGGCAACTTCGATTGTGCTGGCCCGGCTGACGGATTCGCAGCGGCAATTTGGGCCGATCCGGGCGGTGGGAACGCTCGGGTGGATGGCGGGTTGCTGGGTGGTCAGCGCGCTGCGGGCCGATGAGTCGTCCGTGGCCGGCTTGGTGGGCGCGGGAATGTGGGTTGCGGTGGCGTGGTTTACGTTGCGTCTGCCCAGCGAGGCGCCGGCGGGCGGCGGGACATCGATCACCTTGCGACAGCGCCTGGGGCTGGATGCGCTGACGTTGCTAAAGGTGCGGGATCACCGGGTGGTGTTTCTGACCGCCGCCCTGTTTTCGATTCCGCTGGCGGCGTTTTATCCGTTTACGCCCACCCACTTGCGCCAGTTGGGGATGGAGCGAACGACGGCGCTGATGACGCTGGGCCAGGTGACGGAGGTGATTGCGATGGTGGGATTGGCGAGCGTGCTGGGGAGATGGCGGTTGAAGTGGGCGCTGGCGGCCGGACTGGGGTTCGGGGTGTTGCGGTATGGGTTGTGCGCCGTCAACGGCACGGGCTGGGTTCTGGCCGGGCTCACGTTGCATGGCTTCGCGTTCACGCTGTTCTTCATCACCGCGCAAATCTATCTGGAACAACGGATCGATCCGGCCTGGCGGGCGCGGGCGCAGGCTTTGTTCAGCTTGATGGTGGGCGGGGTGGGGAACCTGTTTGGCTATCTGGGCACCGGTTGGTGGTTCCGGGCGGCGCAACGGGACGGGGTGGTGAACTGGTCATCGTTCTGGGGCGGGCTGGCGCTCGTGGTGGCGGCGGTGATGATCTATTTCGCGGCCGCATATCGAGGGCGGGACGGGCGGGAACAGTGAGCGGCTCCGGGCGCGGGGACCCGGGCTCAAATTGGGCAGGACCCGGCCGTCGTAAGGGTTTTCCCGACATTGACTTGGATTGGGGTGGCGATGCAGAGTCCGGGGAATTCAATTTATGATCAGCAAAGCCTTTGGCGGCCGCGGCCCCGTGACTGGCGAACGGGCGACGGGACTACGTCAGTTTTTTGGAGTCAGCTTCGCGCTCCTCATGCTGGCGCTGGGAGGCGGACGCGCGGCGGGACAGGTGCCGTTCGTGGCGGTGCGGAGCGTGGCGGTGATGCCGGACGGACGGATGGTGATCGGAGGGGATTTTACGAATTACAACGGCGTGGCGCGGCTTCGCATCGCACGGCTGAACCGTGATTTGTCGCTGGACGCCTCGTTTTCGGCGACGACGGATGGACCGGTGCATTCGGTGTTCGTGCAGGGGGATGGCAAGGTGACAATCGGCGGAAATTTCACGAGCGTGAACGGGGTGGTCCGAACCAACGTGGCGCGGTTGAATGTGGACGGCAGCCTGGACCCGGCTTTTGATCCTCAAGGAGGCCCGGATGCCACGGTGAATTCGGTGATCACCCTGGACGACGGCACGGTGTTTATCGCCGGGGATTTCATCTTGGTGGACGGTTACCTGCGCAGCGGCGTCGCAAAGTTGAACGCCAATGGCGGCGTGGACCTCGGGTTCCGGGGCGGCATCGGAACAGACGGACCGGTGAAGGCGATGGTGATGCAACCGGATGGGAAAGTGGTCATCGGCGGCGCGTTCACAAGCTTCGATGCGACCAACCGGACCCGGGTGGCACGCCTGAATGCCAATGGTTCGCTGGATACGACCTTTGGCGCCGGAGTGGGTCCGGATGATGTGGTGGCAGCGCTGGCGTTGCAGTTGGATGGAAAGATCCTGCTGGGGGGCACGTTCGGAAATGTCGCGGGCATTCCGCGCAACCGGGTGGCACGTCTGGATGTGACGGGGGCCGTTGACGTGGTCTTTGACCCGGGTTTGGGTCCGAACGACACGGTGACAGCATTGGCGGTACAATTGAACGGGAAGGTGTTGATCGGGGGGAACTTCAGCAGCGTGGCCGGTTTGACGCGCGGATTCATCGCGCGGCTGTCCGCGGCGGGTTTGAATGAAGTCGCGTTTTCGGCGGGCACCGGGGCGGATGCGCCGCTGGCGGCGCTGGTGGTGCAACCGGACGGCGGGATTGTGGCAGCGGGAGCGTTCGGCATTTTCGACGGCCAACCGCGATCAGGCGTCGCCCTGGTGCCGGGAGAAGCGTTGCCGGCAAGCGGGGTGCTGATCGGGCAGGTCACCGACGCGTCCCGCAGTCCAGTCCGGCCGGTCTCCGGAGCGCAGGTGACGGTGGCGGGGCGGATGGTAACGACGGATTTTCTGGGCAATTACACGCTCACAAACCTGCCTGCAAATCTGCCGATGACGCTGGCGGGGAGTGCGGCGGGTTACTCAACCTATTACACGTCGGTGACGGTGGCAGCGGGGCAGACCAATGTCCTGAATTTCTCGATCACGCCAGAACTGGGGGCGGTGGAGGGGATGCGGTTCGTGTTAAACTGGGGGGCGCAGCCGCGGGACCTGGATTCGCATTTGCTGACTCCGTATTCAGCAGGCTTCTTCTTCGGCCCAAACCATATCTATTTCGGAAACCGCGGCAGCACGAGTTCGGTGCCGTTCGCCAATCTGGATGTGGATGTGACGTTCGGCTTTGGCCCGGAGACGATGACCATCCTAACCTTCACGAACGGGACCTACGATTACTACATTCATAACTGGAGCCAGGATGCGGCCCTGGCGGGCAGCGGGGCTACGGTGAAGGCGTACACCGCGGACGGACTGGTGGCGACCGTCCGGGTACCGAACACCGGACTGCCGAACGCGATCTACTGGCACGTGTTCCGGATCGACGGCGCGACCCGGCAGCTTTCCATTGTGAACAGCCTCAGCGTGAGTGACCCGAACCAGCCGGGCCTGCCGAATTTCACGCAGCAGCCGCAGAGTGTGACACCGCGGCCCGGGCAGTCTGCGGCCTTTGTCGCCCAGGCGATAGGGAACGCGCCGATCACCTACCAGTGGCAGTTTGAAGGGGTGAACATCCCCGGGGCGACCAACAACTTCCTGAACATTCCCAACGCCCAGACCACCAATGCGGGCGCGTACACCGTCACCGCCAGCAATCCGCTGGGATCGGTGACGAGTTCCACCGCCTTCTTGAGCCTCCGGGCCGGATCCGTCACGCCGGTCGTCTTGACGCGCTCCCGCAACCAGACAGTGCTCGAAGGTTATTCCGCCAATTTCAGCGTCACCGCCTCGGGATTGCCCCTGTTGCGCTATCAATGGCAGTTGAACGGCACCAACATTTCCGGCGCGACGAATGCCACCTTCACCTTGTTCTCAGCTCGCCCGGAGGACGCGGGCAATTACTCGGTCGCGATCACGAACCGCTTGGGTGGATTTGTCGATCTGCCCATCTCGCTCACCGTGATCTCGGTCCCGGTGATTGTCGCCCAACCCACCGGCACCAACGCCCCGCTCGGCACCCGCGTGGAGCTGCGGGTGGATGCCGTCGGCACGCCACCGTTGTCGTATCGCTGGCGCCGGAACGGTTTCAACGTGGCAGAGGCGACGACCAACGCGCTGCTGATCCCAAGCTTGCAGCCGGGGGATGCCGGCCAATACGAGGTCATCATCAGCAACGAGGCGGGGGCGGCGCTGAGTTCGAATGTCACTGTCCGCGTCGCCGGGGCGCCGGTGGTCGGCCAACCGCTGGTGGATCAACAGGCCAATCTCGGCGAAACCGCGATGTTCAGCGTCACCGCAGCCGGGGAAGCGCCCTTCACCTATCAATGGCGGCTCAACGGGTCGGATATCACCGGTGAAACCAATGCCGCGCTGACCGTCACCAATGTGCGACCGGCAGTGGCCGGGACCTATTCCGTGGTGGTTTCGAACTCCTTCGGCGCAGTGACGAATCAGGCGCAACTGGCGATCATCGGATTCCCCGGCATCGCCGTGCAACCCGCGCCGCAGACGCCCACGCTCGGCGCGACGGCGACGTTCAATGTCGTGGCGCAGGGACTGTTCCCGCTGGTGTACCAGTGGTTCACCAACGGCGTGGCGATGGCGGGAGCCACCAATGACACCCTCGTGATCACGAATGTCCAACCCGCACAGGCGGGGGCCTACTCGGTGCTCGTGAGCAACGAGGTCGGGACGATCACCAGCTCGAACGCTTTGTTGACCGTGGTGGGTCCGCCGCTGGCGATCGAGTCTGTGGGCGGGCAGTTGGTGCTGAACCTCCCGGTGCAACTGGTCCAGGGCGTGCCGGTGCTCCCGAACGGATTTGTGCTGGAATACACCGACCAACTTGGCCCCACAAAGAACTGGATCCCGGTAACGGATTTGTCGGCCATCCCGACGGCGACCACAGGAAGCGTGCGGTTCTTCCGCTTGATGCGGCCCTAGCCCCAGCCGCGAGCGCGCGCAGATCGATCGAGTTCAAACTCCGAAACTGACGCTGCCCCGCGGCTTGGGGAGGTCACCGAAGCACAAGCCTGACCTCCTGCACGTAAACGCCACGGAGGGACTTTCCCGCCGACCGGCTCCCGCGCTGAAAATCTAATGCCCGCCGCCTCAGCCCGCGTCGCAGGCGTCCCGTCAAGCCTTGGGCTTGGGCCGATTCTTCTTCATCGCCATGCGCGTCTCGGCGTGAATGGCATCAATTTCCTCCTGCAGCTCGGCTTTCTTGGTCGCCGGCATGCGGTCGATGAACAGGACGCCATGGAGATGATCCGTCTCGTGCTGGACGGCGCGGGCCAGCAACCCGCCGCAGCGGAAACGGATGGGCTGCAGCTTGGCATCCAGGGCGGCGACATCGACGATCTCGGGCCGGGTGATGTCGGCAAAAATCTCCGGGAAACTGAGGCAACCCTCCGGCCCGGCAACGGGCGGGGCCACCGGCGTAATGACCGGGTTGATGAGCAGCAGCGGCATCAGGGTCGCAGGATCGGCAGGTTCGCCATTGAGCCAGAGCGTCGAGGGCCGCTCGGGATTGGCGGGCCGGACGTCGATCACCGTAAGTTGGATGGCGTGCCCGACCTGCTGGGCGGCCAACCCGACCCCGTTGGCGGATTCCATCGTTTCAAGCATGTCGGCGATCAGTTGCTCGATTTCCGGGGTGATCTTTTGGATGCGCGCGCCGCGCTGGCGGAGGATGGGTTCGCCGTATTGGGTGATGCGAAGAATCATACGATTTGGGACGCCTCACACAGGCCAGTTTTCGAGCATGATTGCAAGTTCGGAAACGCCCGGGCTGCGTCCGGTGCTGACATAAAAGCCGCTGGTGGCAACGGCCGTAAGCAGGGCGAGGTCGTTGTCGAAGCCCAGGAGCTTGCCCAGACAGAAGCCGGAATTGAAATGGTCGCCGGCCCCGGTGGTGAGGACGATGCTGCGCAGGCGGGGGCCTTCGACCAGTTCGGCGCGGCCGTGACTGGCGGCCACGGCGTACAAAGTGGGATGGACCGCGAGCGTGTCGATCCCGAGATGGTGCTGGAGATCCAGAGCCAGGGCGGTGATGCCTTCGGGCGTGCGCGGGCGGGCAGGGAGGTCGAGGGCCTCAGCCAGCGCAAAGGCTTCGCGCTCGTTCAGCCCAAGGATGACCTCGAACCAGGCGTTGAAGCGGCTGATGAGAGCGGCGGCACGGCGGATGTCGTCACGGGTGCGTTTGGCGGGGTCGGCAAGGTCGAAGAAAATCTTGCGGCGGGGCCCGGTGAGGACGGGGCAAAGTTCTTCGAGCAGCGATTCCCAGACGTCGCTGAGCGTGGGAATCATGGTCCAGTTGACGAAGCCGACGAGGTCGGCGTGGGCAAAGTGGTGGAGCAATCGATCGGCCCCGAACCGTTGCTGGAGATTCGACCACGTGAGGTCGGCGAATTGCGCGTACTTCCCGAGCATGATCTTGCCGTCCTCGAATTCGAGGGCATCGGTGTGGCCGGGTTCGTTGACACTGTGGACGTCCGCACGCCGGGCGAAATCCTCGAAGACCGGATGGAGACGGGGGTAACCGAGGGCACCGAGATATGTGACCCGGAGGCCGAGCGTCGCCAGGGCGTTGGCCATGATCGGGCCATTCCCGCCCAGTTTGATGCGCTGGGGGACCAGTTCGACGTTGGCACTCTTGCCGGCGGCGGCAGCAAGGCGTTCGGCAAACGCCGCAATGGTGGTTAAACGCTGAAACTCCGCAGGGCTGGAGCGCTTGTCCACCACATGGAGAATTTCATCCACAAAACCGTCCAAACCGAGAAAGGCGGTGAAGCCCGCAACCCGGGGAGTGGCGGCACGGAGCCGGGTGGAGCAACGGGCGCGCAATTCCGGGGTGTTCATGGGCGGATACGGGACACAACGCGGCCGCTGGTGATCAATCAGCTTGGATCCCGAGCACGCCCAGGATGCGCTCGAGGTCGTCGTCGTTGAAGAAGCGGATGTCGATGGCGCCTTTGCCCTGCTGATATTGCAGCGAGACCTTGGTGCCGAGGCGCTGCTGGAGCTTGTGCTCGAGGTCGAGCACATGCGCGTCGCGAGACTTGGCCGCCGGGCCGGCCGTTTGCTTGCCACCCGCCTTCGCGCCTTGTCGATGCGCGACCAGGGCTTCGGTCTGGCGGACGTTGAGGGCGTCCTTCACGACTCTGGCCGCGACCTGTCGCTGATCGCCGGCAGTCGGTAGGCCAAGGATGACCTTGGCGTGACCGACGCTGAGGGTGGCGTCGCGAAGCTGGGCTTGCACCTCGGCAGGAAGCTTGAGGAGCCGGAGGGCGTTGGCGACGACGGCCCGGCTGCGACCGACCTTGGTGGCGACTTCCTCCTGGGTAAGTTTGAATTCCTGCGAAAGCTGCGCGTAACCCAGGGCTTCCTCGATAGGATTGAGATTCTCGCGCTGAAGATTCTCGATCAGCGCCAGTTCGAGGACGGTGCGGTCATCCGCCTGCCGGACCAGCACCGGCACTTCCTTGAGACCGAGGAGTTGAGCCGCGCGCCAACGTCGCTCGCCCGCGATCAGTTCAAAGCCTTGGGCGGAGGGACGGACGATGAGCGGTTGGACGATCCCCTGCTCCCGGATGGAGTCGGCGAGTTCGCGAATGGCGGCCTCCGCAAAATCTTTGCGGGGCTGGAACGGGCACGGATGGACACGGCCGAGCGGAACGCGTTCGACACGTTCACGGGCGTCAGCGACCTGCGGGACGGGCGGAACGGCGGCCGGGGGCGGAACGGCCGGCGTCGGTGCCGGTCCCGGCGTCGCAACGGGAGCAGGAACCGGGGGGCTGCCTCCGAGCAAGGCCCCGAGACCGCGTCCTAAAGCTGGTTTTGCCATCGGGCGAGAGTGTCCACGCGCGCGGGGGGTTGTCAACTTTGGGCGGGTATCCGCCAGCCACACCCCGGCAACGGCAATCGGCGATGGCAGGAATTTCCCCTCTCAGCAGCATCTGTCGCCACCGGATCCACCACCCGCCGCCCCAACTCATCAAGAGTTGGCCAATCGCGAGGAGATCAGATACTCTCTTGGGGTATTCCCATGAAACGACCGCAATTCCTCGCCCTCTCCGCCTTTCTGGCCTTCACCACCCCCACCCTCCCGGCCGTCGAACCCCCGCTCTTTGCAGCTCGATCCCGAATCCTTTTCCAAGGCGACTCGATCACCGACGGTAATCGGGGCCGCAGCGCGGACCCGAACCACATCTTGGGCCACGGCTACGCCTTCATCATCGCAGCGAAGCACGGCGCAGCGTTCCCGGAGGCGAAGCTCGAGTTCTTCAACCGCGGTGTCAGCGGCAACACCGTGCTCGACCTCGAAAAACGCTGGCAGAAGGACACGCTCGACTTGAAGCCTGACGTGCTGAGCATTCTGATCGGGGTAAATGACCGGGGTCGGAATGTCCCATTCGCGCACTACGAGCAGGTGTACGACAAGCTGCTCACCGACGCGAAAGCCGCCAACCCGCAGCTCAAGCTGGTCCTTTGCGAGCCGTTCATGGTGGATCACCGCGCCACCACATCGCAACGCGGCTCGCCGAATGCGGACATCGTCAAACGCCAGGAAATAGTCGCCCGTCTGGCGCAGAAGCACGGCGCGGTGCTGGTGCGTTTCCAGGCCGCACTCGACCGCGCAACCGAGCGCGCGCCCGCCTTGCACTGGATCTGGGACAGCGTCCACCCGACGTACTCCGGCCATCAAATCCTTGCCGACGAATGGGAACGGGCAGTGCGATCCTCGTTGCCCGCCAAGCAACCGTGAACCAGCCGCCTATGTCTGAAACCACGTTCCCCAAAACCACCCTTCCCACCCGCCGCGACGCCCTGCAGGCAGCCGGCGCAGTCGGCGCGCTCGCACTCACCGGCGCAGGCTCGCTCACCGCTGCCGAATCCGCGCCGAAGCCCCTGCGCATCGGCGTCGTCTCCGCCGCCATCAAGGGCAAGCCACAGCCGCGCAACGGCCACATCTGGCACTTCGCCCAGGGCTTGCACCCGGTCTGCGACCTCGACGCGCTCAAAAAGCACTATCCCTACGGGCACCGCCTGTTCAGCAACTACCTCCGCAATCCCAAGTTCAACTTCGACACCCTCCCGTTTCCCGACACGCGCATCACGCATTACTACGACGCGGACCCGAAGGTCGTCGTGCCGTTCACCGAGGTTTTCCCCGGCGTGCAGGTGGCGCGTTCGCTCGACGAGATGGTGAAGGAAGTGGACGCCGTGTGGATGGGGGACGCGTCGGGCCTCGGCGAAGACCACTTCGACCTCGTCGCGCCCGGCCTCGCGAAGGGGCTGCCGACCTTCTGCGACAAGCCCATCGGCGGCGACGTGGCGGACACGCGGAAGATTCTCGAATTCGCCCGGAAGCATAACGCGCCGCTGATGTCCACGAGCTGCTGGCGCTACGAGTTCGGCATGGAGGCCGCGCTGCGGATGCGCGATTCCGGCGACTTCGGCCAGCTCGAACACGTCTCCGCGCGGCTCTTCAGCCGCTCCAGCCTCGCGGGCTGGATGATCTACGGACAGCATCCGGTCTGGGCCGTCGTGACGCTCATGGGCGCGGGCGTCGATGCCGTGAGCCTTTACGAATACAAGGACACCATCCACGGCTTGATCACCTACGCGGACCGTTATCCGTGCCACGTGTGGTTCGGCCAGCCTTACGAGCGCTTCGAATACGACCGCACGGACCTCTACTTCAAGAAGAAGCTCCACACCTTCACGCCCTCCATCGAGGGCAGCTTCGACTACGGCTATCACTACCAAATGTACCGCCTCATCGCGACGTTTCGCGAGATGGTGCGCACGCGCAAAGAACCGGTGCCGCAGCAGGAAATCCTCGAAGTCACCGCCATCGTCCACGCCGCGGCAAAATCACTCACCGAGAAGAGCCGCCTGGTGAAACTCGCCGAAGTGATGGGGTAAACGTATGCGCAACGGGCGTTGCGGGCCTTCCTCACGGCTTGCGGCGTGCCTCGCCAAATTGTAACCTGCCCCCATGATTCAAGCCGCCGACATCGAAGCGATGGATGTGAAGGAACGCCTCCAAGCAATGGAGTTGCTCTGGGCCTCGCTCACCCGGACCCCGGAGCAGGTGCCGTCCCCGGAATGGCACGGGACGGTGCTCGCGGACCGATTGGCGAAGGTGGCTCGGGGGGAAGGAGAATTCCTCACTCTGGCGGAGGTCAAAGCCCGCCTCCAGAAACCGCTCGCATGAGGCGCGTCGTCGTCTTGCGGGAGGCGACCGAGGACTTGGAGCAGGCGCGCGACTACTACGAAGAGCGGGAGGCTGGCGTTGGAGAATACTGCGTCAGGTCACTCTTGGAGGACATTGAAAGTCTGGCGCTCTATCATGGCATCCACCTGCGCCATCTCGGTTGTTTTCGGATGCTCGGCAGCCGTTTTCCATTTGGTATCTATTACTTGGAGACCCCGGACGAAACCCGCGTAGTCGCCGTGCTCGATTTGCGTCGCCGTCCCAGTTGGATTCGCCGGCAGGTGACTCGGCGCCTGTAGCGGACAGTCTTTCCCATCGCCCAGCCCCGCTCCCCGGCTTGACCACCAAGCGCCCGCCTTCCAACACTCCCCGCCACTGTAAACCGTTCACTTTGAAACCATGATCCCCGCAACCCTTGCCTCTCCTCGCACCCTCCTCTTCGCGCTCCACGGCGCTGCTCTCGCCCTCCTCCTCGCCGCCCGCCCGTCGCCCGCGGCCACGCGCTTCGATGAGTTCACCAAGAAATTCGCCCAACCCGACCAACCCGCGCGCGTGCTCTCCGCCGGCCTCGTCGGCGGACGCGGCACGGAATGGCTCGCCGGTGGCGGCTTCCAACCGGACGGCACCGTAGTCCTCGCCGGTGTTTCCCTCGGCCCCGTCCTCGACCTCGGCGTGAAGGAAACCGTCCTCGGCCGCGACGCCGCCATCACCGCGCCCACACCGGTGCCGAAGAAGAATAAAAAGGGCGAAGCCGAACTCGACAAAGAGGGCAAACCCAAGTTCGAGCCCTTCGCCTGGAACCACGACCACGCCACCGCCTTCCTCGTCCGCAGCTCCAGCGACCTCAAGACCCTCAAAAGCGTCACCCGCCTCGCATGGAAATCCGGCGGCCTCACCGGCACCGCCGTCGATGCCGCGGGCAACATCTTCATCTGCGGTCCCGCCACGCCCGCCATCGCCACGCTCGGCGGCGATGTGCAGGAACTCCCCGCGCCACCCGGCGAAACCAAACGCAGCGGCTGCACCCACACCTACGTCGCGCGCCTCACGCCCGACGCCTCCAAAATCGTCTGGCTCCGCCATATCCGCGCCGCCTCCGACGCTCCCGCCATCTCGCTCGACACCGCCGGACGCCTCCATTTTCGCGGCCCGGATTTCCGCGTCCTCGATGCCAGCGGCAAACAGCTCTCCGCCATTCCCATCCCCGGCGGCGCGGGCGGATTCGCCGCGGTCAATCCCCTCGACGGCACCATCGCTCGCGGCTCGGAGCATCACTGGCAGACCGGCCGCGAACCCTACCGCTGCCCCACGCTCAATATCCACAAACCCGACGGCTCGCTCCTCTACCAGCTCTACGACTGGGGCGGCCCCTTCGTCGGCCTCAACAACCTCCGCCTCGTCAGCGACACCGCCATCCGCGGCGTCGCCTACGATGCCCAGGGCAATCTCCTCCTCCACGCCTGGTCCGACGGCGGCAACAGCGTCGCCCTCTACGAACCCACCGACCTCCGCACGCCCGCCAAGATGAACGGCCTCGGCTTCAGCGCCTGGGGTGCCGGCGTCCTCAGCCTCGCCTACGTCATCAAGATCGACACCAAGTCCTACCGCGTCATCGGCGGCACCTCGTGGATGGCCTACCAACAGACCGCCAACAAACCCAACAGCGCCCGCGTCAACGCCCTCGCCCCCGCCAGCGACGGCTCCGTCTGTTTCGCCGGCAGTTCCACCTGGGGCCTCATCCAAACCGGCAACGCCATCGGCGGCGGCGAACCCGGCGGCGAATTCGTCGCCGTCCTCAACGACGACTGTTCCACCCTTCGCTTCTCCTCCGCCATGCCCGCCTGCGGCCAGACCATCGTGGACGACTCCTCCGCCGACCGCGCCCGCTGGGCCATCGCCTCCGGCCAGCTCAACGGCAAGCCCGTCGCCCTCTTCCTCTGCGGCGCCACCGAACGCAACACCAGCTACGACCAAAACCCGCCCCCCGCCATCAACGCCCGTCAGCCCAAATTCGGCGGCGGCCACACCGACGGCTTCGCCCTCCTCCTCGACCTCTCGAAGTAATTCCAACCCGCCAATCTCATGCGCCCTTCCACTCTCAAAAAATCTCTCCGCCCTTCCCCCTCTGCACGTTCCACGTTGAACGTTGAGCGTTGGGCGTTCCCCCTCCTTCTCCTCGCCTTGTCCTTCCTCGCCTCGCTCCACGCCGCCGCCGCCACCGCCACCGCGCCCCCCGCTCCCATCTTCCGCGTCATTTCCAGCTTCCCCAAATACCACACCGCCGACATCGAATTCCGCGACCCCGCCGGCGCGAAATGGCCCAGCATCTTCTACGGCAAACCCGCCACCGAAACCGGCTTCCTGAACCTCACCCCCACCAAGCCCGCCGCCACCTTCACCCTGCTCTGCGATAAGATGTCCCAGGACAAAGGCGACCAAAGCCGCAAAGTCCTCGGCGAACTCTGCGCCCCGGAAAAATCCCCAACCATCACCCTCACCATCACCGCCATGACACCCCCGCAGGACGCCCCCGCCACCGGCAAAGACAAAGGCACCCAGACCACCGAACTCACCGGCACCCTCGACCTCGCCGGCCGCAAAATCCCCATCAAAGCCACCACCAAACTCCGCCACCACAACGGCAAGGGAGACGAGAAAAACGCCGCCCTCTTCCTCGACGGACGCCTCACCCTCACCGCCGCCGAGTTAGGTCTCAAAGCCCTCCCCACCACCGCCCCCATCCACATCCGCTTCGGCCTCACCGCCTACCCACCGGCGGCGGCTCAGACTACCAAGGGGAAGAAATAGGGATGTTGTTGCGATTCGACATTAGGTAACGTCACAGGCATGCGCACTCGAACAAAATGGTTTTTTGGTGCAGCGCTCATCGGAGTCTTCCTGTCGGGTTACTGGTGGGGGCCATTTTTGGTGTTTGATCACTCGCAGCCCGCTTGGGATCTCCACAGCGAGAATCACAACGGCAAAAAGGTTGCTTGGGGGCCTCGACCGTCCTCGTGGGTACTCTTCCCCAATCTGCGCACCAGCGCATTCAATGGCCGCGAGTTGCCGTTTCGGTTGTTCCGTAGGCATTGTATTCGATGGGTGGAGAGAAACGGTTACGAACTGCCGCCGTGGCCCCGAAGGGAGGAATGGTAGCGCATGGCGAACTTCACCGAACCAAGCATGGAGCAAACCAGCAAAATTCGCCGTCATGCTCTGCTGCTAATCGCGGTGGCGTTGTTCTTCGTCATGCTGTTCGATGTTCCACACCAGATTAGACACTACTTCGATAGCAAGCGCCATGCTGCCGAAATGAGATTGATTAAAGAAACAGCGATAATCACGGGTAAGTTAATACAATACGTTGAAACAACCGAGACCACACCGCCCGACAGTTTTATAGGCTTTCAGCGAGCCGGGGTTTTGTCGGACCTCGATATGAAGTTTCTCACGAACAACGCTGCCGTCTTTCATCCGTTCCGACGAGACTCGCCAACCAACGCAATCGTAATCGAGTTAGCCGGCACGGAGGTAGTTGGCCTCCGCCGAGGGGTTGGGACGTGGAGGAAAAACATCAGAGGTCTCAAATGATACCCACCAACCAAGATCAATCGCGACCCCAGCCCCGGTGCTAACAGTAAGTGAATGAATAGCCTTGAAGGACCAAGTCCGCTCCGACACCGAGACCATCTAGCCATCGACTCGCCAATGAAAAGCCTCACGCACCCGGTTGCAGCCACCGATCCAGCTCGGCACCACCGCGCCGCCCCCGCCGCCATACAAGTCGGCTGCGATCTCACCAGCTACCCACCAACAGCGGCTTAGACTACCGACGGAGGGAAGTAGGACTTCGGCTTAACTCAATCTCACTCGATGGAATTCACCGCGACAGAATCTGGATATATAAATGGCATGGGCGGCGCTTCCAATGCGGCGGACACACCGAACTACCATTACGTCCTGTTTGGCCGCCAAACAGATGACCAGCACCCGGAGTTCAGCGGCATTTACTTCGAGTTCGACGACCAACTCCACAGCTCGGTCAACTCGGTCAATAGGGTCATAGTTGGCCAGGACAGCGTGGTGTTCGAACTGAACCACCATCCAAAAATCACAATCAGGCGCGGCACGAGCCAGCCGCAGTGGCAAGAATTTCTCGGCGGGATCCGCGAGGTATTTGGCGGTGATCTTATCCACCAGACCTGACAACCAAGCCGCGCACCCGGTCGTTCCCTCATGCCGCCCGTGGTTGACCAGACCGCCGCTCCCACTTTGGAGTGCGGTGACTTGTCACCGCTTTCCCAAGGCGACTTGTCGCCGTCGAACCGCGGGGGGCGTCGGCGAGGAATGGGGCGTTCACGGCTCGCGCCAGCGCCGGCGCGCCCGCGGGAACGGAGCCGCACGGAAGTTCGATGGCGACCAGTCGCCTGCGCCAAAGCGGTGACAAGTCACCGCACTCCAAAACCGCGGAACCCAGCCCTCGCGGCGTTGTGCGATTTGTCCCGGAAAAATCCGCCGTCCCTTTGTCTCCCGGGTTCCCCCCTTGCCGCTGCCAGCCGCAATACGATAGCCTCAAACCATGAGCAGCATTGTTGAAATCGAGAGCGCCATTGAACGCCTGCCCGCTCCACAGATCGAGGAACTGGCCGGCTGGCTGGCCAGCCTTCGCGCACGACGCGCGACGGCACCGCCGGTCGAAACCTGGTTGCAACGCGCCCGCGGTGCCGCCCGTCCCGGTGAGACGACCGCGGCCGTGCTGAGACTAACCCGAGGCGAGGAGTGAATCTTTTCGATACCAACGTCCTGCTGGACATCGCGACCGCCGATCCGGTCTGGCTGCCGTGGCCGGAGCGGCAACTCCGTGCTGCCACCGCACGGGGACCCATTCTCATCAACCCGATTATTTACGCCGAGATGGCACCCGCTTTTGCCAGCGCCAGTGACTTGGACCAATGGCTCGACCCGACGGTATTTCAACGGTTGCCACTCCCTTACCCGGCCGGCTGGCTCGCAGCCCAGGCATTCGTTAAATATCGTCGCAGCGGCGGCATGAAGACCTCGCCGCTGCCGGATTTCTACATCGGAGCCCACGCGGAAATCGAGTCTCTCACGCTCACCACCCGTGATCCCGGCCGCTATCGCACCTATTTCCCGAACGTTCAGCTTATCGCACCCTGAATCTGGTTGCGCTCGCGCCGCGCCCCTGTCCCCCACTGTCAGCGGCTCGCCCACATCAACGTCTGGCAGCAATTCTTCGCCGCCCGCTTCAAAGAATCCAAACCCCGCGACGGAAAAGCCGCCCCGTTCACTTATGAAACCAACCTGTTACCATCGCCTCGCCTACGGCCTTGCCCTGTTCCTCTGCGTCCTTTGCGCCGAGCTTTCCGTCTCCGCCGCGAGCGACCCCGCCCCGCCCGCCCCGCTGAAACTGGGCAAACCCGGCGAGGTCATTCATCAAACCGCAATTCCGCTGAAGCAGCCCAAAAAATCCGCCGACCGCTCCGAGGGCGGGCCGAACCACGTCCTCTTCACGTTGTGGATTCCCGAGGGACTCACGACCGTGCGCGGCATCTACCACACGCCCTTCAACCTCGACACCGTCGAGAAGGAACAGTCGCGGGCCATGGCGCG
>CAZUUP010000020.1:0-23408 GCA_964623105.1 uncultured Akkermansia sp. | reverse complement strand
CAGCTTGTCCGCGACCCTCGCACCCGCATCGCCCGCGTCACCCAGCGCGACGAAAAACAGCCCGACCCCCTGCTCACCAAGATCATCCAGCTCAAATACAGCAATCCCACCAACATCATGTCGGCCATTGCGCCCATCCTGTCCACCCGCAGCAAAGCCGCGGGCGACCAGCGCACCAGCCAGATCGTCGTCTCCGCCACCGACAAGGAATGGGAATCCATCACCTCCATCGTCAACTCCCTCGACACCGCCACCAAGCAGGTCCTCATCGAGGCCCGCATCATGGAAACCTCCCGCAAACCCACCAGCGTCAAAGGCATCGACTGGTCCGGCACCCTGCAGGGACAAAACTTCGGCTTTGGCAACGGCAACACCACCGGCACCACCACTCGCAACACCCCCGGCGCCGCCACCACCACCACGCTCCCCGGCGGCCGCACCGTCACCACCACCGCTGGCTCCACCGAAAACTCCGTCCTCACCACCCTCTCCGGCGGCGCCGTCCCCGGCCTCAGCGCCAACACCGCCTTCGGATTCATGCCCGCCGTTGCCTTCCTCAACGCCGACGGCGTCCGTGGCGTCCTCTCCTTCCTCAACCAGGACAGCGACACCGAAGTCGTCGCCACCCCGCGCTCCGTCACCCTCGACAACCAGACCGCCAAGCTGTCCGTCACCCGCGCCTTTCCCATCTTCAGAATCACCCCCGGCACCGCCCAGACCCCCGCCGGCTCGGAAATCACCTACACCAACCTCGGCACCATCCTCGAAGTCACCCCGCGCATCGCCCCCAACGGCATGATCTCCCTCAAGGTCGTCCCCGAAGTTTCCAGCGTTGACGGCCAGGACAGCCAGACCGTCAACGGCCAGCTCAACCAGGCCAACATCTACGCCATCCGCCGCATCGAAACCCAGGTCACCATTCCCAGCGGTAACACCCTCGTCATGGGCGGCCTCATCCGCGACGACAATTCCAAGACTTACAAAAAAGTCCCCGTCCTCGGCGACATCCCCTTCCTCGGCGGCGCCTTCCGCCACGAATCCAAGGCCCGCAACAAATCCAACCTCCTCATCTTCATCACTCCCACCGTCGTCGCTGACCAAGACTTCCAGCCCACCACCAGCAACTTCCTTCGCACCAAACTCGTCGAGCGCAGCGAACCCACCGACAACTTCTGGGACAGCGGCAAACCCAAGGACTGGACGCGCAAGAAAAACTGAACCCCCGGCATCAACCACGCCAACCCGATCAGCGCATGAATGCCGCCGCACCCGCCCCTCAGAAGGCCCAGCTTCTCCCCCGCCCGGCCCTCGCCAACATCACGCTCGCCCTTGCGTTCTGCCTGCTTTCGGCTGCGCCCCGGCTTGCGGCCCAAGTGGTCGCCGATACCCTCGGCGGCGGCCCGAGCCAGTTCAGCCCCGGCTCCGCCGCCGGCAACGCTGACGGCGACACCGCCCTCGTCGCCCAGTTCAACCAACCCGCCGGCCTCGCCCTCGATGCCACCGGCCGCTACCTTTTCCTCGCCGACACCGGCAACAACTCCGTCCGCCGTCTCGATCTCACCGCCGGCCAGACCACCACCCTCATCTCCGGCCTCAACGCCCCCGTGGACGTCACCCTCGATCCCGCCGGCAATCTCTACGTGCTCACCCAGGGCGACGGCCTCATCCGCCGCTACGACTCCTTCGGCAACCTCATCGCCACCAACAACGCCACCGCCCTCGCCACTCCCAGCGCCTTCGCCCTCGACGCCACCGGCAATTTCTACGTCACCGAACTCGCCGGCGGCGGCGCCCTCCGCCTCGTCAACGCCACCAATCGGGTCGTGACCACTCTCGTCCCCGTCACGCTCGCCCCGCTCTCCAGTCCCCGCGGCATCGCCGTGCTCGACAATGGCACCATTGCCATCAGCGATACCGGCAATCACGCCATCCGCCTCCTCAACCCTGTCACCCTCGTTCTCACCACCCTCACCGGACTCAACGGCCCCGGCGCCATCAACGGCGCCGCCAGCATCGCCCGCCTCAACGCCCCCCGCCGCCTCGCCAAGGCCGGTGCCGGCTTCCTCGTCGTCGCCGACACCGGCAACCATCAGCTCCGCAAAATTTCCGCCGACGGCACCGTCTCGCTCCTCTACGGAATCTCCGCCGCCAACTGGTTCACCGGCCAGGGCAGCTATCCCGGTTGGGTGGATGGCACCGCCGACGTCGCCGAGGCGCGCTCCCCCGAAGGCGTCGTTGTCAACGGCTCGGGCGAACTCTTCGTCACCGAGCAGTTTTATCACCTCATCCGCAAAGCCACCGGTACCGGCCTGACCGGTCCCAGCGGTTCCTCCAGCGGCGGCGGCGACACCGGTGGCGGCGTCACCCTCAATCCACCCTCGCTCACCGTCTCCCCCGCTTCCGGCTACTTCCCCATGGGTCAACTGCTCACCGTCACCAGTTCGAGCACCAACGTTTTCTTCACTACTGACGGCTCCGAACCCACCACCAACAGCACCCCCGTAACCATCACCGCCGGCACCGGCATCATCCGCTGGACCAGCGCGACCAACGACCTCTCCAGTCTCCGCCTCAAGGCCTTCCTCTTCAGCGGAACCAACAGCGCCAGCACCAACCTCAGCGGACTTCCCGCCGCCACCACCACCATCGGCATCGCCCCTGGTTTCAACCCCGCCGTCGCCGCCGGCATCGGCTCCACCATTGTCGTCCCCGTTGTCGTCAACCTCCGCCCCGCCGACCGCCTCCGCTCCCTTCAGTTCCGCGTCGAAATCACCCCCAACGGCGCTGCACCCATGATTCTTGACCAGTTCCGCGTCCTCCCGGTCTCGAGCAACGACTTCATCTCCACCGTCACCTCCGATCGCCCCGCCAACACCACTCTCCTCACCACCATTCCCTACGCCTTCGGCACCACCCGCGGACTCGCCGTCTCGATGATCGGCACCAACTCCAACCTCTCCGTCTCCCGCTTCGCCGTCGCCGCCCTCCTCGCCATCCCCATCCCTGCCGGTGCTGCCAATGGCGACTCCTACTCCGTCTCCGTCCTCCAGCCCTCCGGCACCTCCGACGGTCTCCAAACCCCTGTCACTCTCACACCGCTTCCCGCGCAGACCGTCGCCGTCCAAAGCCTCAGCTACCTCGTCGGCGACACCGCCTCCTCCGGTTGGTACAACGCTGGCGACTTCGGCTCCGGCGACCTCGACAACAGCGACGTCAACAACGTCTTCTATGCCTCCCTCGGCGTCCGCCTTCCCTACGATTTCACCGATGCCTTCGACGCCATGGACGCCTATCCCGAGGATGCCCCCGGCACCGTCGGCGGCGACCGCCAGATCCGCTTCCTTGACTGGCAGGTAATCCTGCTCCGCTCCCTGCGCCTCAACAACGCCCCCGGCCTGGGTGTCAGCACCAACAACTGGTCCCGCGGCTGGGCCGCCGGTGGCGTCCGCACCAACGGCACCACCACCCTTCGCGCCAGTCTCCTCGCACGGTCCACCAACGGCGCCGGCCAAATCTGGTTGCGCGAAGCCCTCATCGGCGCTGGCCGCGTCGAGAATGCCGCTTCCGACTCCGAAGTCCGCGTACCCATCTTCATTCGCGTCGGTGCCCTCGCCCGCGTAACCGGCCTGCAGTTCCGTGCCGGCGTCGTTCCCGTCCGCTCCGCGCCTCCGCTCGATTCCGCCGTCCAGTTTGTCCCCGCGCTGCCTGGTGCCATTGCCCCCGTCAATTTCACTCCCACCCAGGTCGGCTGCGCTTGGAACCTTGGCTCCCTCAACCTCGCCGGCCAGTCCCGCACCCTCCTCGGCCACCTCCACTTCCGCATCCCCGCCACCGCCACCGCTGGCGCCGTCTATCGCATCCCGATTGCGAACGCCGACGGCGCTGCCGACCTCTCCCGACAATACGACTTTGAAACCATCTCGGGCGCCGTCTGGGTCGGTCAACCCGCCCCGCGCCCCGAGGAAGCCATCTCCGACGAATGGCGCATCCGCTTTTTCGGCGACACGGATAATCCTCTCGGTGCGCCCGACGCCGACCCCGACAACGACGGTATCAGCAATCTCCTCGAGTTCCTCGCCGGCACCGACCCCACCGACGCCAACTCGCGCCCCCGCTTAAGCGCCAATCCCCGCGCCACCGCCGCCGGCCTGACGCTCCGCCTCCTCAGCGCCCCCGGAAAAATCTACGTCTCCGAATGGAGTCCCTCGCTCGTCACTCCCATCTGGACGCCCTTCGCCACCAATTACGGCGACGGCTACTCCGCTGAGATCGCCGCCCCCACCGCCCCCGGCGGCTCCGGATTCTACCGGCTTCGGATTCTCCCTTGAACCACCGTCGCCCCGCCCACCCACCCATTTCAACGAACCGCCAGCAGCCATGAACACCAAGGTCTCCACCGGAAAACCCCTCGCGGCGTTCCTCGCGGCATTCCTCACAACCTTCCTTCCCGGCGCGCAGGCGCAAACCGTGGACACCGTGTTCTCGGGCGGCCTCGTCGAACCCCACAGCATCGTCATCGCCCCCGACGGCAGCTATTACCTCACCGACGGTGGCGGACTTTTTGGCGGTGCCCATCGCATCCTTCGCTACGTCCCCAACAACGGCTCCCTCGTCCCCCTCGCCGGGGATTTCACCGGCCAGCGCGGTACCAACGACGGCCCCGGTTTCGCCGCCCGCTTCTTTGGCCCCGCCGGCATCGCCCTTGGCCGCGGCGGCCTGGTCGTCGCCGACTCCGGCAACCATACCATCCGCCTCGTCACCTTCACCGGCACCGTCTCCACCCTCGCCGGTGCGCCCGGCCAGGCCGGCAGCGCCAACGGCCCCGGCTCCGATGCCCGTTTCAACACCCCTCTCGGCGTCGCCGTCGATGCCGCCGGCAACATCTACGTCGCCGATTCCAAGAACAACCTCATCCGCAAGCTCGATCCCGCCAACAACGTCACCACCTATGCCACCGGCTTCAACCAACCCAACGGCGTCGCCCTCGGTGACAACGGCGAACTGTGGGTCGCCGACACGCTCAATCACCAGATCAAGTCCATCGCCCCCGACCAGACCGTCACCATCCGCGCTGGCACTGGTCAGAGCGGCGCCCTCGATGCCTTCCCCTTCGCCCTCAACGCCCAGTTCAGCGCCCCCCGCGGCCTTTGGTGGATGGGCCCCGGCGCCGGCCTCCTCGTTGCTGACTCCGGCAATCATGCCCTCCGTCGCCTCTTCACCAACGCCGCTTTTGGCACCTTCACCGTCGAAACGTCCGCCGGTGCCGCCGGCCAGGCCGGCCTCGTCAACGGCGCCACCAACCTCGCCCGCTTCAATTCCCCGATCGGCCTCTACCCCGATACCTTGAACGGAGGCTTCCTCGTCGCCGATTCCGGCAACGCCGCCATCCGCCGCATCCAGCAATCACCGCCGCTCCCACCCATCACCAACCCCCGCATCGGCCAGGTCATCCTCGCCGTTGATCCCACCACCGGACAGACCACCGCCCAGCTCATCCCCATCACCCAGGCCGTTTTCAACAACGAAATCGTCATCGGCATCGCCGCTGAGTCCGGCGTTGAAACTTTCTTCAGCTTTGCCACCACCCCTGCCAACGCCTTCGAGGACACCGTGCCCAATCCATCTTCCGCCACCGGCACCGCACCCCCGTTCAAGGAAGGCGGCCCCACGCTTCCGCCCACCCTCATCACCCCCGTCCTCCCCGACCTAACCGTCAAGGCCGTCAGTTCGATGGACGGCCGTCGCCCGAGCGATCTCGTCAAAGCCCGCTTCCAGTTCAAGACCGCCACCCCGGACATCGTCGGCAACAACGCCGCCTCCTTCACCGTCTCGAACCTCACCGCGGGCGCGAAGATGTATTACACCATCGACGGCTCCGACCCCACCAACGGCCCGCCCAGCCTCGGCCCCATCCAGTCCGGCGATCCCCTCTCGCTCAACCTCGGCACGGCCAGCAACCTCCTGTTCAAAGTCATCGCCCTTAAAGAAAACTTTGCCCCCAGCTCCGTCGTCTCGAACCTCTTCACGCCCTCCAACTTCGTCGCCAACCGCATCTCCTTCGGCTTCGAGAGCGGCGAAGGCTCCAGCTCGTTCGTCGGCTCGCCGGGGCAGCGCTTCTACGCGCCGGTCACGCTCAGCGTCCTTCCGGACCAGCGCATCATGTCCCTCCAGTTCGCCGCCAGCGCCACTGCGACCAATGGCGCCCCCGCCGTCGTGCCCGGTGCCGTCGGCTTCCGCTCACACCTCGAAAAACCCGACCCCGTCAACAACGGCTTCTTCATCCGCATCCCGCCGCGCATGTTCACCGGCACCACCTTCTCCAACCTCCTTTTCACCAACGCCGCCCAGAACCTCATCGGCGTTGGCTGGCTCGAAACCCCGGGCATGACCAACCTTTTCGACACCGGCACCCAGGACCTGATCCAGTTCTCGCGCGGCCACAACCGCCAGTTCCACAGCGCCGCCGGCAGCGTCGTCGCCGGCACTTTCGGTTTCGACATCCCCGGCACCGCCACCATCGGACAGCAATACCGCATCCAACTCTCCCGTCCCTCCGCCACCTCCGACGGCCTCTCCCGCGACGTCTTCCTCGAAACCCCCACCGAGGGCTCCCTCACCAACGCGGCCCCGGTCAACTCCGTCAAACTCGTCACCGTCGGCCAGCCCAAATACATCGTCGGCGATACCGCCCCCTTCCGTTGGTTTAATGCCGGCGATTTCGGCGACGGCTCGCTCCTCAGCGTGGACGTCATCCAGATTTTCCAAGCCGCCGCTTACAGCATCGGCCGCCCTCCCGCTGGCAGCGACTTCTTTGACGCCATGGACTCCTCCAGCGGTACGGCCACCGCCATCTACAACGGCTCCGACTCCGCCGCCATCAACGCCCAGACCCTCGGGGACGGCGTCCTCAACGTGGACGACATCTTCGTCACCTTCCGCCGCTCCCTCGATCCCACGCTCAAATGGTATCGCCGCTTCTGGTCCGGCGGCGTCCGCGTGAGCGAGGAAGTTACTAACGTCTTCCGCACCGCCAGCCTGACCGCCGGCCTGCGCGCGCGCTTGATTACCAGCGATGCCACCAACGGCGAACCCGTCGGCGTCACCTTCGTCGCTGGCGATGCCATCAGCGCCCCCGCCGGCACCCTCGAAATCCCCGTCACCGCCCGCATCACCGGCGGCCATCCCATCCGCGTCCTCATGCTCAACCTCACCGTCAACCCGCTCGACGGCTCGCCTGCCCTCACTTCCCGCGTGGCATTCCGCCCCGTCGCCGGCCTCGGCGATCCCTTCACCAGTTTCTCCGCCGGCCCCGGCAACTACGCCGCCGTCTGGCTCGACCACACCGTTCCCGGCGTCTCCGGCACCAACCTCGTCGGCACGCTTGTCGTCACCCTCCCCGCCAACGCCCCGCCCTCCGCCGCCTACTCCGTCAGCTTCGACCACGTTTCCGCCTCGCCCAACGGCGTCGGCCTCCTCCCCCGCCGCCTCGTGCCCGGCCTGATCACCCTCGCCAACCGCGCCAACTCCTCCCTCGGCGACGGCATCCCCGACACCTGGCGCCTCCGCCATTTCGGCTCCGTCTCCAACCTCCTCTCCGCCGCCCTCGCAGACGCTGACGGCGATGGCATTCCCAACTGGGCGGAATTCCGCGCCGGCACCGACCCCAATGACGCGCAATCCCGTTTCCAGATGCGCGCCGGCCGCGACACCAACAGTCATCCGCGCGAAATCCTCATCCGCTTTCCCACCAGTCCCGCCAAAGATTACGTGCTCGAATGCAGCCCCAGCCTCTTCGGCACCAATTGGACCCCCATCATCACCCGCCTTGCCGGCGACGGCTGGGAGCGCGAATACCGCGCCACCAACTCCAACACCGGCCCCCTCTTCTACCGCGTCCGGTTGCTGGAATAGCCACGCCACCCCCGGTCCCGAACGGTCGCGCCGCCGGGCGTGGGTTTCCCCCAACCGCCGCCTCCACGCGCACACGCGGAAAATGTCGCTGCGCAATTTCTGCTCCACGGCTACGATGCGGGAAAACCGTCACATCGCGCCTTCCCCCCATGAGCGTCCCGAACACTGGCCCATCCGATGGCAAGCCCGTTTCCCCTGTCGGCGAATCGCCTCACAAGCGCCGCCCCGGCAAGCCCATTCACGCCCACCCCAATCGCATCGAGATCCGGCTGCGCGACATCAGCCAGTTGTTCAACTCCATGGACCCGTCGCCGTTCCACGAACAGGACCTCGACCATGACGCCGAAGAATTCATCGTCAGTTGGGCGCAGGAATTCCCCCTCGCAGAACCGGTTTCGCTCGTCATCCACCTCCAACAACTTCCGCCCGAGAACGAGCCGCCCCTGGTCGTCTCCACCGCCATCCATAATTACTTTGCCTACCGCGCCCGGATGACCGGCCTTGAATTGAAGCGCCTCCTCGAGCAGGGCCGCACCAGCCTCGCCATCGGCGTCGTGTTCCTCGTCGGTTGCCTCCTGACCAGCGAACTCCTCGTCCTCCTTCAAAACAGCACTTGGGCGAAAATCATTCGCGAAAGCCTCACCATCGCCGGTTGGGTCGCCATGTGGCGCCCCATGCAAATCTACCTCTACGACTGGTGGCCGCTGCGTCGCCGTGGGCGGCTCTACGAGAAGATGAGCCGCATGGAAGTCGAGTTGCGCGAACACGCCCAGCCGCCCACCCCCGCGTCATCCCGCAAACCCGCGTGACGCGACGACCCAAACTCCAACTCCATCGACGCGCCCCGAAAACCCACCGGTATCGCCCCTTCGTGCAGTCCGCCGCCCAGTAGGGCGCAGGTGTCATCACCCCGCCGCCGCCGCGATGCTCTGCGTATGTCCGAAGCAATCACCACAATTGCCACGGGCTCCCAGAAACCACCCAGCCCCGCTCACGGCTGGCTGCGGGATTGGAAGGTGCGCTGGTGTTTGGTGGCGGGGTTGAAGACCGTGTAAGACTTGCCGCCGGGTTCGACGGAGAGTTTGAGGAAGTTGGCGGCGCACTTTTCGTCCTGGTTGGCGATGTGTTCGTCCTTGGTGTTGTTCTCCACGTCGGCGCGGACGTTCTTGTGGACCTGATACATGGCGACGATCGAGGGGGTGGATTTCAGAGTCTCAACGGTGTTCTTGCCGGTGCCTTTGCGCGGGCCGTTGTTCATGATGGAAACCGTGGGGGCGATGCTCTTGACGAGACGCGGGTGGTTGCTCACGTCAAGGCCGTGGTGGTTGACCTGATAGACATCGACGGTGCCGACGAGGTTGTAGGGGGTGACGAGCTTGGTCTCGAGGTTCCACGTGAGGTCGCCGCCGTCAAAGAAGCGGAAGTCGCCGAACTGGAGCACGAAGGCGGCGCTGTTGGCGTTGTCGGACATGTCCTTGGGCTGCTCGGGGACCTCGAGTTTCAGCGGGTTTTCGCGCATTTGGTCCGGGCGCGGGGCGATGAACTGCTGGTTGGCGACGAGGCAGCGAAGTTCGAGCTTGGTGCCGTCGGGTTGTTTGAGGGGCAGGGTGTCGCCGGCTTTGAAGGTGATGCGACGTTCGGCCTTGATGTCGCGGTAGGGCTTGATGAGGAGGGGCCAGCGGGTGTCCTTGGGATTGTTGTCCGGGTTGGTTTCAGGGATGCCTTTGTCGCAGACGGCGCCGATGGGCATGAGGCCCGCGAGTTCCGCCGCGCCACCGAAGTGGTCGATGTGGAAATGGGTGGTGACGAGGAAGTCGATTTTCTTCAGGCCGGCGGCCTCGGTGGCGACCTTGTGGATGCGGCCGGAATCGCGCGTGCCGGGGTTGCCGGAGTCGATGAGAATCGATTCGCCAGCAGGGGTGACAATCAGGGTGGAGCCGCCGCCTTCGGAATCAATCCAGTAGATGTCGAGGGTGCGCGGCGCGGCGCGCAGGCCGGGCGCAAGGACAAGGGCGGTGAGAAGGGCGAGCAGGCGGAGCAGGTTTGGTTGCATAGAATTGGGGCGGTTGGACGGAGGGGCGAAGGTTCAAGTTCAAAGCTCAAAGCTCAAGGGAAGAACCAAGACAGCAAGCACCAAAGGCCGGTCAACGCCGGTGCCGATTGGTTGGTCTGGTGCCTGGCCCTTGGTGCTTCCCTTGAGCTTTCAACTTTGAGCTTTGAGCTTCCCTCGCGGCTTTGCGCCGTTTTTCAGCGGGCCGCAAGCGGATGCGTGCGAAGCGCCAGCGGGAGGGCGACGCGCCGGGCGGCAAGTGCGGCGTGATAAACGGCGTGGACCATTTCGATGGCGCGCATGGCGTTGTGGCCGCTACAGGCTGGTTCGCGCCGGTCGCGGATGGCTTGGAGGAGGTCGTCCACTACGCGGGTGTTGGCGGCGGTGAAGCCTTGGGCGGAGGCGGGCATGGTGCGGGTGGGGTCGGATTCGAGCGGGCGCCATTCGTCGGTGCGACCGTCGGGTTTCCAGCCGGTGGTTTGGCGGACGAAAATGTGGGGCGGGATGTTGGCGTTGAGCTTGGCGGCGCCCTTGGTGCCGATGATCTCGAGGCCCCAGTGGCCGACGTGTTCACGAAGTTTGGCGCGGCTGGTGAAGCTGGCGTTGACGCCGCTGGCGAAGGCGAAGTGCGCCATGATCTCGTCGCCGGCAACGAGCCCCACGCGGTCGCGGACCTCCCGCGCGTCGGCGGGCGTGATGTCGCGTCCCGCTTGCAGGACGCGGGCGCTGCACCAGACGGGGTCGCCGGCAAACAGGCGCATGAGATCGAACAGGTGGGAACCGAGGACAATCATGTCTTCGCCGCCGGCGCGGGCGTCCTGTTTGCCGTGGGCGCGAATTTCGAGGAGTTCGCCGAGGAGGCCGCTGTCGATGGCCTGCTTGAGGTGGACGACGTTGGGGGCAAGGCGCATCTGATGGGCGACGGCGATGCGGAGGTTTTTTTGTGTCGCGAGGGCGAGCAGTTCGTCCGCCTCGGCGACGGTGGAGGTGAATGGTTTCTCGGAATAGATGTGGGCGCCGGCCTGAAGCGCGGCGAGTCCCATGGCGTGGTGTTGGTCGCTGTGGCGCGGGGCGAGGCTGACGAGTTGGGGTTTCTCCTGGGCGAGCAGTTCGCGGTAGTCGGCGTATTGGCGGGGGGCCGGGATGCGGGCGGCGGCTTTGGCGCGGCCGGCGGGATCGGGATCGGCGACGGCAACGACTTCGACATCGGGCCGGTTGCTGAAGCAGATGTCCATGCCGTGCCCGTAATCGCCCCGGCCGGTGTGTCCGATGATGGCGGCGCGTAGTTTGAGTCCGGCAGGTGCCGGAGCGGCGGCGCGGGTGACGAGGGGTAGTGCCGTGGTGGCCAGGGCGGCGGCGGTTGAGAGTAGAAATTCGCGGCGGGAAGTGGTGGCAGGCGAGGAGTTCATGGGTAAAAAGCGATTGCTGGGTGCGGGAGTGACTTTGGGACGGAGGGCGAATTTGAGCGAGAAGAAACTCGGCGCGCAACCATGGGCGGGTCATCGAAGTGGGGCGGATTGGCAGGCTGGATGGCGTGGTGTCCGGCGTGTTGCTAAACGGGGCGGGGTTCACTAATCTGCGGCGATGGCGAGAAAAGATGCGAGCGACAGGACGGCGGAAAACCGCGGGGGCGAGATCCTTGGGATCGTGCTCGTGAGTTTGTCCGTCCTGCTGTTGATCGCGATGTTCTCGTTCGACAAGGGGGATGTTTCCTTCAACAAGACGGAGGTGAACATTCCGCGGCACAATCTGATCGGGGTGTTCGGGGCGTGGACGGCGCACGGGTTTTTCTTTTTGTTCGGGGCGGCGGCGTATCTGCTGCCGCCGCTGTTGCTGACGCTGGGCATGGCGCAGTTCCTGCCGCCACTGGGTTATCTGCGGCGACGCTGGGGATGGGCGGCGATGATGTTCCTCTGTTGCATGGTGTGGCTGGCGCTTTACCCGGGGCTGTTCGATGAACTGGGGCGGCGGCTTAATGCGCCGAGCGCGGGCGGGGTGGTGGGGCAGTTCCTGAACGACTACGTGTTCAGCCATTTCGGCACGCTGGGGGCGACGATTTTGATCGGGACGCTCTACCTGATCAGCCTGGTGTGTTTCACGAACTTCAAGGTTTTCGACTGGATTGAGGCGGCGTGGGACAACTTCCGGGCACGGCGGGCGGCGGCGACGGCGGAGGAACTCGAACTGGAGCGGCGCGCTCGCGAACTGGAACGCGAGGCGCGCAAGCTGGAGCAGCAGGTGGCCAAAGGTGCGAAGCCTGCCAAGGGGGAGGGTCGGCCGGAGGACCGGACGGAGACGAAGCCGGATTCCAAGGTGGTGGGCAAGGAGGCGGCCGCAGTCGGGCCGTTGCTCGGGCCGGACATGAAGCCGGTGCCGGAACCGACGGTGCGGGACTTGAGCGTGGCGAATTCCTGGCCGGAGCCCGGAGCGCCCAAGTCGGCGAAATCGGGAGCGGCGGCACCGGTGGCGGCGACCAAGCCGGGCAAGGATCCGTCGGCAATCTTGATCACGGCCCAGGAGCTTGCGGCAGCGACGACCGACCAGGTGCTGGGGCGGGGTGCGGCCAAGCCGGCTGAGCGCACGGCTGACAAGGTGACCGAAAAGCCGGCTGGGAAAATCGCTGAGAAGGCGGCGGAGAAGCCGGTCGATAAACCGGCGCCCGACCAGCCGCCCGTGCCGGTGGAGCCGGCGGTCAAGCACGATGTCGGCGTGCCGCCGATGCCGCCCGCGCTGCCCGCGCCCGCGCCGGTGGCGCTTTTGCCCCGGCCCAAACCGACACCCAAGAAGCCCAAGCCCATCACGGTGGCGTCCACGCCGATGATCGGCAATTACCAGGTGCCGCCGATGGATTTCCTCCAGCGCCCCGACCTGACGTTGCGGCCGACGGAGTCCAAGGAGGAGCTGATGGCCAATGCGCGGCTGATGCAGCAGACGCTGGCGCAGTTCGACATTGATGTGGCGCTGGGGGACATCACCAAGGGGCCGACCATCACGCGGTATGAGTTGCATCCGGCGCCCGGGGTGAAGCTGGAGAAGATTTCGGGGTTGACGAACAACATCGCGGCGGCGCTGAAAGCGGCGCGCATTCACATCCTCGCGCCGGTGCCGGGCAAAAGCTCGGTGGGCATCGAGGTGCCGAACCTGGTGAAGACCAAGGTCATCATGCGCGACCTGCTGGAGTCGGACGAATGGAAGAATTCGAAGGCGCGGATCCCGCTGGCGCTGGGCAAGGATGTCTATGGCCATCCGATCATCGCGGACCTGGCGGAGATGCCGCACTGCCTGATTGCCGGCAGCACGGGCTCGGGCAAATCGGTGTGCATCAACGCGATCATTGCGTCGTTGTTGTACAAGTTCAGCCCGGACCAGTTGCGGTTTGTGATGATCGATCCGAAGGTGGTGGAGTTGCAGCAGTACAATTCCCTGCCGCATCTGGTGGTGCCGGTGGTAAACGATCCCAAAAAGGTGATTCTGGCCCTGCGCTGGGTGGTGAACGAGATGGAGAAGCGGTACCAGATTTTCGCGCGGGTGGGCGTGCGGAACATCAAATCGTTCAATGATCGTCCGAAAGACAAGCCGCTGCCGCAGGCGGAGCTGGAACTGCCGTTGGTGGCGAAGAAGGAGAAGGTGGAGGCGGGGGCGGACGGTTTCGCGGTCGAGGTGGACGAGCAGATTGTGGTGCCGCGGGATGATGACATCATCATCCCCGAGAAGCTCAGTTACATCGTGGTGATTATCGACGAACTGGCGGACCTGATGCTGGTGGCGCCGGCCGATGTGGAGATGGCCATCGCGCGGATCACGCAAATGGCGCGCGCGGCGGGGATTCACTGCATCGTGGCGACGCAACGGCCGTCGGTGGACGTGATCACGGGGGTGATCAAGGCGAACATTCCGGCCCGCATCGCCTTTCAGGTGGCGGCGCGGGTGGATTCGCGGACAATTCTGGACGCGATGGGTGCGGACAAATTGCTGGGCAAGGGGGACATGCTGTATCTGCCGCCCGGGTCGGCGCGGTTGATCCGGGCGCAGGGCGTGTTGATCACCGACCAGGAAATCCAGGATGTGGTGGACTTCATCGCCAAGCAGGGCAAGCCCAGCTACGAGGTCGAGATTCACCAGCAATTGCAGAAGCCGGTCAGCAGTCTGGATGGTGAGGAAGGGGGACTGGAGGAGGACGAGGGGCTGATCGACCAGTGCATCGAGGTCATTCGCAGCGAGCAGAAGGCGAGCGTCTCGCTCCTGCAGCGTCGGCTGCGGCTGGGGTATGGGCGGGCGGCGCGGATCATGGATGAACTCGAACAGCGGGGGATCGTGGGTCCGGCGAACGGCGCGGAACCGCGGGACATCCTGATCGACCTCGATGGTGGCGGGGCTGACGGGGCGGACCAACGGCACGGCGTCTGAACCGGTGTGCGAACGTGGAGGGTGCCCGGCTGCGGCCGGATGCGCGCGACTGCTCGCGGGGTGGCGGGTGAATTAGCCCGGCGTCGGCCCGTCTGATTGCGGATCTTTAACCCGGGAAAAAACCATGAAACGACGATTCTTTTTGCTCACAGTTTTTACCGCGGCCGCCCTGCTGTCACCGGGCGCCTCCGCGGCGGATTTGCGGATTGGCATGATCGGGCTGGACACGTCGCATGTGCCGGCGTTTACAGAGATTTTGAACAACCCGAATGCGAAGGGGCACGTGCCGGGGGCGAAGGTGGTGGCGGCGTTCAAGGGCGGCAGCGCGGACATCGAGTCGAGCTACAAGCGGATCGACGGGTTTACGAAGACTTTGACGGAGAAGTACGGGGTGAAGCTGTATGACAGCATCGAGGAGATGTGCCGGCACGTGGACGCGGTGATGATCGAGAGCGTGGACGGGCGTCCGCATCTGGCGCAGGCGCGGCCGGTGATCCAGGCGGGCAAGCCGCTGTTCATCGACAAGCCGATGGCCGGTTCACTGCGGGACGTGCTGGAGATTTTCCGGTTGGCGAAAGAGGCGAAGGTGCCCGTGTTCAGTTCGTCGTCGCTGCGTTTCGCCAAGGCGGCGCAGGCGGTGCGCAACGGCTCGATTGGGAAGGTGAATTATTGCGAGGCGACCAGTCCGGCGAGCCTGGAGAAGACGCATCCGGACCTTTTTTGGTATGGGGTTCATGGTTGCGAGACTTTGTACACGGTGATGGGGCGGGGTTGTGAAACCGTGAAGCGCGGCACGACGGCGGACGGGAAGATCGAGGTTGTCGGGACTTGGGCGGGCGGGCGCACGGGAATTTTCCGGGAGGGCAAGGGCTACACCGGGGTGGCCAAGGGGGAGAAGGGGGAGGCGCCGATTGGCGCGTATGACGGTTATGCGCCGCTGGTGGCGGAAGCGATCAAGTTTTTCCAAACGGGAGTGGCGCCGGTTTCGCCCGAGGAAACCATCGAACTGTTCACGTTCATGGAGGCCGCGGATGAGAGCAAGCGGCAGGGCGGGGCGGCGGTGAAGTTGAGCGATGTGTTGAAGAAGAACGGGGGTTAAGCCGGTTCTTCAACTGCGGACGGAGATCGCCGAGGGGCGCAGGCTGCCAGCGCTCGCCGGTCGGTCGGGGTGAAATGCGGGATCTGGGGGAGGAGCGGGCGGCGCGGGGTCTGCCGCGGGGACCGGCAGCGGCCAGATTTGGATGGCGAGGGTGAGCTTGACGGTGTGCGCAAAGCTCCTTACCGTTCGCGGCCCAGTCAGTGGTGGCTATAGCTCAATGGTAGAGTACCAGATTGTGATTCTGGGCGTTGCGGGTTCGAGTCCCGTTAGCCACCCCACTCCCCTCCCGTAGTGTCGAGGTTTTCCCCCGGATAGTTTGGCTGCTGCGTTTTAGGCGGATTGGTCGGCCGTTCGCCTTGGGGAAGAAAAAAGGCCGCCGGTGGAGACCGGCGGCCGGGGAATTACGCGGGACGGGTTATTTTTCCAAGGTGGCGAGGAGTTGCTTCTTTTGTTCCTCGAGTTTGGCCTGGAGTTCGGCGCGCTTGGCCTTGGCGGCGGCCCGGGCGGCTTCGAGTTCCTCGGGTTTGGTCTTTTTGGGGTCGGGGTCGCGGACACCGTTGACAGCGTCCTGGGCTTTGCCGGCGGCATTGGCGGCGGCGGTGATGGCGGTGAGCCAGGCGGGATTGGCGCTGGCTTTGGCGAGGTAGGGGGCGGCGTCTTTGCCGGCAACCGAGGCGGCGTAGGCGACGATCGAGCGGTCGTGTTCAGCCTGCTGCACCTCGGGGTTGGGGGTGGCGGGGCCATCAATCAGTTTGAGCGCCCAGCGGATGCCGGTCAGAAGGTGGTCCTGAAATTTCGCGTCCTTCCAGGTGGCTTCGTTGTGGCCGAGGTTGGTGTAGAAGAGGCGGCCCTGGCCGAATTCGCGGACCCAGCAGACGGGGACGAGGTAGGGGCGCTTGGGGTTGGTTTTGGCCATGTTCAGGCTGTAGAGGACGCGGACGGACTTCTGATCGTAATCGGAGTATTGATAGATCTCATCTTTCCATTGGAACTCGGCGTCGAACATTTTGACGACCGGGTGCGTGGGTTCGTGATTGACGAAGGTGCAGGTGGTGCCGCTGCCCCAGGGATGACCGGCGAAGCTGCCGTTGATGAGGCTGGTGTAGCCCTTGAAATCCTTGAAGGTGTCGGTCGCGCTGTGTGTGCCGATGAAGCCCTTGCCCTGACGGACGAAATCCAGAAGGGCGTCCCGGGGATCGCCGGCGGGCAGGAGTGATCCGGTGGTGTAGAAGAAGAGGGCGTCGAACTTGGCGAGGTTGGCCTTGGTGAGGGCGGCGATGGCGTCCTGCGAGGTTTCGACCTCGAAGACGCCGGATTTTGCACCGATTTCCTGAACGGTCTTTTCCACAAGGCAGAGTTGGTCGGGAGCGGGGCGGGTGACGGGGCCGTGCCGGAATCCCTTGGACTGGGTGATGACGAGGATGCGCTTGGGCGCGGCGGTGGCTGTGGTGACGGTCACGGCGAGCGCGACGAGCAGGGCCAGCGATTGGGCGAGCGGGGTGAACCAGCGTTGTTTCATAAGTTCTTGGGCTGAGTACGAGTGAACCGGGCGGCGGCCGAACAAGCGTTGTCTATCCGGGCCGCGCGTCGAAAGCAGACGTGCGGGCGGTGCGGGCTGTTCACGGCGATGGGTGGAAGGCAGTGGTCCGCGGGACTTTCCGGACAGTCGTTACCCGATTCACCCGAGGCTGGGGGAGACAAGGACCGCCCGGTGGCAGTCTCCGCGGCGGGAAGGCAGGTGGCTCAGAGCAACTGACCTTCGGGTTGCTGGGCGGCCGGGGTCTTGGCGGCGGGCGGAATTTGGAGGCTGACCAGTGCAGGCCGGATGAGTTGGCCCTGGTAGGTGTATCCGGTGGCGATGGCGGCGGCAATGTTGGCGCCCGCCGGCACCTCCGCTTTTTCATCTTCGAGCTGATGCAGTTGGGCGTCGAACGGTTCGCCGGGGGCAGGAATGAACGGGGCCAGACCGACGCGCCGGGCGGCATCCCGCACGGCAAACTGGAAGTTGCCGAGTTGCTGCACAAGCTGGGGCTGGCCGGAGTTCACGGATGCCTGATAGAGCGCGTAGGTATGGTCGAGCATGCGGACGAGGACTTGGAGCCATTCGCCCTCGGTGCGGCGGAGTTTGTCCACCTCGAGGCGGAGGGTGGCCTTCTCGGTCTCGTTCGCCTTTTGCATGAACTCGATGAATTCCTTCTCCTGGGCGGCCATGCGCTGGGCGATGTTGTCGGCGGTGGCGACCGTTTTTTGGGACTGGTCGAGGGCGCTCTGCCAGTGGGAGGTGGCGGTGGTGATTTGTCGGGCGACCGTATCGAGTTGGTCGATCTTGGCGACGGTTTCGCTGAGGGAATCGGCTTCCGCGAATTTCAAGGCGGCGTCGTGATCCCGCAGGAAAGGCCAGATGCCGAACAAGGCGGCAAGCGCGACGCAGAGGACGAGCCCGGCGGTTTCCCACATGCCGAAGGGGCGGCGACAGATTTCGAGCATTGCGCCGGCGGCTCCCAGCAACAGCAAATCGCCCAGAAAGAACGGCCATTTGGAGATCTTGGGAGCGGTGCGTTCGGTCATAACGGTGGGAAGTTAGGGGCGGGGTTTTGGCAATGCAAAGCGCAAAATGCCCCGAACCATCAATCAGCCACGATCCTTGGTCCCGGGGGCCGGAGGGAAATGCGCGATTGGCGGCGTTGGACGGAGTGATCGGGCAATGGCGTCGCGCCGGAATGGACTGCGGCCCGGGGGTGAATGCGCCCTGCCCGCGACTCTTCAAACGGTCCATGCACCTGCGTGACTGCACTGACGCTCCTCCCGGACGAAACGTTCGCGGATTCACGTTGATCGAACTGCTGGTGGTGATTGCCATCATCGGCATTCTGGCCAGCATGCTGCTTCCGGCGCTGGGCAGTGCGAAGGCCAAGGCCAAGGGCATGCAATGCTTGAACAATAACCGCCAGATCAGCATGGCGTCCAAGATGTATCTGGATGATTCGGAGGATACGTTTGTGTTCCTGTGGCGGAATCCGCGGCTGCCGCAGCAGGCGGGCGAGCCGTCGCTGGCGCAAAGCATCGTGCCCAACGTCACGGTCATCTGGTGGCCGGACAAGCTCAGCCAGTTCATCCCCAACGACCCGAAGACGTTCGACTGTCCCGGATTGGTGGAGAAGGCGACCTTTTCCGCCGGCGGCTCGGCGACCACGAAGGACCGGTTGGGAATCGCAATGAATCACGCGGAAATCGGCCGCACGCTGCCGGTCGGCGGAACGTTTCGGGTTCGCGAGAGTGATGTGGCCAAACCGTCGGCGACAATTGTGTTTGCGGATGCGGGGTTGGTCAGCAATCCGACGGCACCCAACCCGGACGACTGGATTGCGACCCCCAACGCCGCGTCGGTTTACATGCGGGTGCCGTCGGACACGTCATTTGCGGCCATTGATCCGGTGCGCATGGTGGCCCGGCACAATCGCCGGGTGCCGTGCGGGTTTGTGGACGGGCACACGGAAATGATGAAACCCAGCGACACGGGGATGCAGTTTCCGGCCGGCAATCCGGCGGCGTTGTGGGACAAGCAGTAGGCCGCGGGACTTGAGTTCATCATGCGAAAACTGATTATCGACTGTCGTTGTCTTGGCGTGGCGTGTCTGCTGGCAGTGGCTGTGAGTCTGGTCGCCTGTGGCAAATCGCCGTCGCCGCCCGTGCCCACGCCGACAGCCGTCGCGGACCCGGCCGACGCGCGGGAAATGACAATCGACGAAATGACCGCGGCGCTGGAGGCATGGTTTACGAGCCGCGGGTCAGCACCCAAGAATCTCGAGGAAATGGTGAAAGCCGGGTTCATCAAGAAGCTGCCAACTCCGCCGGCGGGCAAGGAGTTCGCGATCGACACGAAAAACTTGAAGGTGGTGCTGGTGGATCGGTTGCTCGGCAACTGAGGCTGGCGAAAGCTCCAAAGCCAGCAGCCCAAGCGCCAGGGAAACACCAAGCCTCGACCCTGGGCGGCGCGCCTGTGGAAATCGCCGTGGCGGTCCTGGCAGGCGTTGGACTCACGAGGTTGGTTTCCACCGGGCGCCAAATTGTTTCCTCCTTCCCGCCGCCGCGCCAGCAAGGTCCACTCGGTCCTTTGGCTTTCCCTTGAGCTTTATCCTTGGAGCTTCCCCGCCTCTCCCGACCAACCCGGAATCCACCATCCCTGCGCGGTTCCGCCCCGCCATTCGTTGACACCCCCGGCGCCAGTTCCTACCGTGGGCTGATGAAAGACTTGCAAGCTTCGCTGATCGAGTTGATCCGCCGGACGTCGGCGGAGATTCCCGATGACGTGCATCAGGCCATCCTGACTTCGCTCGAGAATGAAAAAAAGGGAACGATTGCCGAGTCGGCGCTGAAGATCATCGACCGCAACATCGCGCTGGCCCGGCAGAAATCCCAGCCCATCTGCCAGGACACGGGCAGCATCATCTTCTACGTCGAGTGTCCCGTCGGGTTGGACCAGATGGCGTTCGAGGACGAGGCGAAACTGGCGGTGAAGGCGGCGACCAAGAAGGGCTATTTGCGGCAGAACTCGGTGGATTCGCTGACGGGCGTGAATGACGGCACGAATGTGGGCCCGGGTTCGCCAACGGTCCATTTTCACCAGCATCACGGGTCCGAAGTCAGCGTCCGGCTGATGCTCAAAGGGGGCGGCTGTGAGAACGTGGGCGCGCAGTATTCGCTGCCGAACGAGAAGCTGCACGCCAACCGCGATCTGGATGGCTGCCGGAAGGTGATTCTCGACGCGGTGCTGCAGGCGCAGGGCAAGGGTTGTGGCCCGGGAATCCTGGGCGTGTGCATCGGCGGGGACCGCGCGACCGGCTACGAGCTGTCCAAGCAGCAGTTTCTCCGCCGGCTCGATGACCGCAATCCGCATCCGCAGCTCGACGCGCTCGAACAGGACATCGTGAAGACGGCCAACGAACTTGGCATCGGCCCGATGGGTTTCGGCGGCAAGACGACGCTGCTCGGCACGAAGATCTGCGCGGCCAACCGTCTGCCGGCGTCGTTCTTCGTCAGCATCAGCTACATGTGCTGGGCGTTCCGGCGGCAGGGGGTGACGCTTAAGTCCGAGGGCGGGATTGAGCGGTGGTTGTATTGAATCTGATGCAGCATGGTCCTGCGCGAATACGGGTTCCCTTCAGACTGAAAAAACTTATCTCCATCCCATGATCTCGATCTCCCTCCCCCTCACCGAAGCAACGGTCCGCACGCTCAAAGTGGGCGACGAAGTCCTGATTTCCGGCGTCCTGTTCACCGGCCGCGACGTCGTTCATAAATACCTGCACGAAGGCGGCCGGCTGCCCGACGGCGTGAGCCTGCAGGACGGCATCATCTACCATTGTGGCCCCGTGATGATGAAACAGCCGGACGGGTCGTATGTCTGCACCGCGGCGGGGCCGACGACTTCGATCCGCGAGGAACCCTACCAATGGCAGGTGATCCGCGATTTCGGCGTGCGCGGCGTGATCGGCAAGGGCGGCATGGGCGAACGAACCCTGCAAGCCTGCAAAGAGTATGGTTGCGTGTATCTCCACGGCGTGGGCGGCGCGGCACAGGTCCTGGCTGAATGCGTGAAACGGGTGCGCAACGTGTATTTCCTCAAAGAATTCGGCTCGCCCGAGGCCATCTGGGAGCTGGAGGTCGAGAACTTCCCCGCCGTGGTCACGATGGACGCCCACGGCCAGTCGCTGCACCGGGATGTCTTCGCCAGCAGTCAGGCGGAACTGGCAAAGCGTTTGTGAAGCCAAAACCGGGCAACCCGCCCGGACGTCACTTCTTCAACTGCAAAAAGTTTCGCAGAATCGTCCGCCCGCTGTCGGTCAGGATGCTCTCCGGATGGAACTGCACCCCCCAGATCGGATGCTCGCGGTGCCGCACGCCCATGATTTCTCCCTCGTCGGTTTCGGCCGTGATTTCCAGACAGGCGGGCAGGGTGTCGCGCTTGATAACCAGTGAATGATAGCGCGTGGCGTTGAAGGGATTGGGCATGCCCGCAAACAAATCCTGGCCGTTGTGCTTAATCGGCGAGGTCTTCCCGTGCATCATCCGGTAGTTCACCACCACCTCCGCGCCAAACGTGTGCCCGATGCATTGATGCCCCAGGCAGACGCCGAAGAGCGGCACCTGCGGGCCAAAGGTGCGGATGACGTCGTTTGACAGGCCGGACTCCCGGGGCGAACACGGTCCCGGCGAGATGAGGATGCGCTCCGGGCGCAGGGCGCGAATCTGTTCGAGCGTGATCTGGTCGTTGCGGAAGATGCGGAGGTCCGCCCGCATCTCGCCCAAGTATTGCACGAGATTGTAGGTGAACGAATCGTAGTTATCGATGACCAGAACCATAGGCTGCCAACGGCGGACGAATCTTTAGCCGCCAACTCCCGGCGCGCAAACGGAATCCAACCCAATGTCGCACAGTTCTCCGTCTCCGGAATGGGTTGTGCAACCGTCCTGCGGAACCCGCAGCGCTCCCCGTTCCCGGCTTCGCCAACCGGCCTTCGCGGTCACGGGCAAGGTTCGGGTTGAAGCGAAACCCGCTCCGACGAGTCTATTTCGGGCCGGGTTTTAAGTGAAACGCCCGGTTGCAAGCCGTCATGAATTCCCACATCCCACGCCCGAAGACCGGTCCTGCCGCCTCCGCTAGACCGTGGCTCCGTCTGGCGTTGATTGTCCTTGCCGCGATGGCGGGTGCGGTCGTCCTGTCGGCCGCGGAACCTGACGCGGTCCGCCTTGTAATCCAGCCGGCCAACGTGGAACTGGCCGGCTTCCGCGAGGAACACGGTTTTCTGGTCACGGCGGTGCGCACGGACGGCTCCACCATGGATGTGACGGACCGCGTGCAATTCACCAGCAGCCGACCGGACCGGGTTAAGATTTCGCCGGCAGGGCTTTGTCGCGCGACGGAGGCGGGATCGGCTGAAATCACCGCCACATTCGGCGGCCTGCGGGCGGTGGCGACGGTCGAGGCCGGAAAGACAGCCGGCCCTTCCGAGCCATCCTTCCGGCAGGAGATTGTCCCCATCCTCACGCGCACGGGCTGCAACGCCGGCGCGTGCCACGGCAAGCTTGCAGGACAAAATGGTTTCAAGCTTTCCCTGCGCGGGTTCGCGCCCGAGTGGGATCACGAAGCGCTGGCCCGCGAATCCCGTGGCCGTCGTATCGCCGCCGCCGCCCCGGATAACAGCTTGCTGCTGCTCAAGGCGCTCGCCCGGGTGCCGCACGAAGGCGGCGAGCGCTTCGCGGCGGGATCGCGTTATCATCGGGCGCTCGCCGACTGGCTCGGGGCCGGGGCACCGGGCGCCCGGGCCGGGGAGTCGGACGCGGCCCGCATCGAAGTGCTGCCCGGCAATCGCACGCTGCGCGTCGGCGACCGCCAACGCCTGCTCGTGCGTGCGCATTATGCGGACGGCGCGGTGCGGGACGTCACCTGGCTGGCGCAGTTTTATGCCAACGATGAAGCCGTGGCGCGCGTGACGCCCGAGGGCGTGATCGAAGGCCGGCGGGCGGGTGAAACGGCGATTCGCGTGCATTTTCAGGATCATGTCCAGGTCGTGATGGTGACTCTGCCGTTCGCCAATGAACTGGCGCCCGAGACGCTGGCCCGCCGCAACAACGCCGTGGACCGCCATGTTTTCGACAAACTCACGGCGCTTCGCCTGCCCGCCTCGCCGCTGGCGGATGACGCCACCTTCCTGCGCCGCGCTTCGCTCGACACCATTGGAACGCTGCCGACGCCCGACGAAGTCCGCGCCTTCCTCGCCGACCCAAGTCCCGACAAGCGCGCCCGGCTGGTCGAGTCGCTGCTTGAACGGCCCGAGTTCGTCGATTTCTGGGCCTTGCAACTCGGGGATTTGCTCCAAAACCGCAAGGAACGGGATCACGATGTCCGCGGGGCCAAGGGCGTGCGGTCTTTCCACGCGT
>CAZUUP010000019.1:18617-23949 GCA_964623105.1 uncultured Akkermansia sp. | reverse complement strand
TAGGCTTCCATCTCGGCGTCGGACCAGTGGAAGACGGGGCTGACTTTGAGGGAGTGGAAGTTGGCGTCCGGGGAAACGGTGTCGAGGCCGGCGCGGTTGGGGTTTTGGACTTTGCGCAGGGCGGTGAGCCAGACGGTGGGGGCGAGTTCCCGCATGCCGCGCTGGAAGGGTTCGAGTTTCATGACGGTACTGAAGGCCTTGATGCGTTCCTCGTTCTCGGGGGTCGGGTCAGGCATGCCGCCGTGGACGGCGTCGTAGTGCGCGGCGGTGAGTTTGGGGAGGTAGGCGTGGATGTTCAGTTTGAGCCGGGCCTTGAGCTGCTCGGCGTGTTTGTAGGTGGCGGGGCGGTTGTAGCCGTGGTCCACCCAGAGCACGGGAATGTCCGGCTGGACCTGGGTGACGAGGTGGAGCACGACGGCTTCGTAGGGCCGGAAGTTGGTGGAGACGATGGCGCGGCCGCCAGCCTGGGCGATGGCCCAGCGGACGATTTCGAGGGCGGGTTGGTTGCGGAGGGTGGCGTTGGCCTGGGCGATTTGATCGTTGGTCATAGGGGGGTGAAGTTTTGGTTATTGCAGAGCTTGGTAAAGAGTGCGGGCGCTGAGGATCATGATGAGGGCGCCGACCAGTGTCATGAAAGGGCGGACGGGAAGTCGGCGGCAGGCCCAAGCGCCGAGCGGCGCGGCGGCGAGACCGCCGAGACCGAGTCCGAGGATGATAGGCCAGTTGGAAAGGCCGAGGGAGGCGACGAACACGGTGGAGGAGGCGAGGGTGACGAAGAATTCGACGGCGTTCACGCTGCCGATGGTCTGGCGGATGTCATTGCCGCGGGCGATGAGGTTCGAGGCGACGATGGGCCCCCAGCCTCCGCCACCGATGGCGTCCACAAAGGCGCCAGCGAAGGCAAGGGGAGTGAGTTGGGTGGTGACCGGGTGGGGCGGGACGACGCGGAACCCCTTGAGGAAAATGATCAGGCCGATGGTGAAAAGGTAGGCCGCAATCCAGGGCTTCAGGTGGTCGCTGGAGACCGAGGTCAGCACGTAGGCGCCGAGGACGGCGCCCAGGATCCCAGGCAGGAGCAACTGGCGGAAGAGGTAGCGGCTGATGTTGCCGAAAGCGTGGTGGGACAGGGCGGAGGCGCCGGTCGAGAAGCACTCGGCGGCATGAACGGTGGCGCTGGCGGCGACGGGGGGCACGCCGACGGTGAGCAGGATGGTGGTGGCAGTTGCGCCGTAGGCCATGCCAAGGGCGCCATCGATGAGTTGGGCGATGAATCCGGCGAGCATGTAGAGCAGGAACTCTTCCATTCAGGGTGCGACGGGCGGCGGCTAGATGTCGAAGTCGTCCTTGGCCTTGATGCGGCCGAAGGAGATGCGGTTCCACACCCGTTCGTGGAGGTAGTACAGGAAGATCTTGGTGAAGAGTTCGACGAAGCCGATGCTCAGGGCGAACTTGACCTCGCGGGTGATCAGCCACGAGATGAGGATCGTATCGACGGTCCCGGTGATGCGCCAGGAGATGGCTTTGACAATGCTGCGGGAGTGTTTTTCTTCGGCCATGGCTGCGTGAGGGGTTCGTGATTAACCCGGCATGGGTGGCTGGGGAGGAGCCTGCGGGCCGGGATTGGTGGCGAGCTTTTCGAGGTCGGCGAGGTCTTTGATCCGTCCGCTGGCGCGTTTGTTTGCAAGCAGATCGGGGAGGCCGATCACGCGAACCGGAATTCCATCCAGCGAGACCGTTACGGCACGCCGGGCGGCGTCGTCAAATTCAAGTCCGCTTACTCGGGGCATGATTTCGATATAGTTGGGCCGGGCACCGAAGTGCGTCACGTTTTCCGGATCGAGGAACCAGCTCTTGTCCAGTCCCGGGAGTTCTGCGCCAAAGAAATGCCGGACGGCGGCGACGAGGCGTTCCGCGTTGCGCTCGGAAACCGCCACCCAAATATCGAGGGCGGTCGTAGGGCGCACATAACCGTGATGGGCGACTGCGTGGCCACCCATGAGGAGGTACTTAGCGCCAGCTTCGTTTAGCGAGATTAGGAAGTCGCGGAAGTCGTCGCTGAGACACTTCGGGTCCGTAGGCATATTGGCGCAGGAATTCCAGTTGCTGCATTCGCTCGACCGGCGTGAGTGATTTCCACCACGCATCGTCAGCCTGCCCAGCTTCCTCGAGGGAACGGTAGCGGCGCACGACGGGTTGAATGACGCGAGGCATTGGGACTGGGTGTGGAATGGAGCAGGCGGTCAACTGGCGGCGACGGTTGTCGGGAAGAGAACGCGGTTGCACCAGTCGCCGAACCGTTCGCCCGCGGTGCGATCGGTCGCGAAGCGGGCGAGGAGCGGGCGGAGTTCGGTCTCGAGTTCGGCTTCCTTGATGACGTCCTTGAACAACTTGTTCAGGCGCGTGCCGGCGGCGTTGCCACCCAGCCAGAGTTGATAGCGGCCGGGAGCTTTGCCGACGAATGCAATCTCGGCCATGTAGGGGCGGGCGCAGCCGTTGGGGCAACCGGTGGAGCGGATGATGATCTCCTCGCTGCCGAGGCCGAGGTCGCCGCAGAGTTTTTCGATGCGATCGATGAGGCCGGGGAGGGCGCGTTCGGACTCGGCGAGCGCGAGGCCGCAGGTGGGCAGCGCGGGGCAGGCCATGGAATTGCCGTGGAGCAGGGTGGTCTGGTGGTCGGTGCGCACACCGTGTTCGGCGAGCAACGCGGTGATGGCGGCCTTGTCGGCAGCGCTGGCGTTGGCGAGGATGACGTTCTGGTTGCCGGTGAGGCGGAATTCGACCTTCGGAAACCGTTCGGCGACGCGGCGCAGGGCGGTTTTCTGGCGCTGGGTGGCGGTGTCTTTGAGGCGACCGGTTTCGACGAACAGGGTCAGGAAGTGGGTGCCGTCAAGGGCTTGGTGCCAGCCGTAGGCGTCGTTGCTGGCGGTGAATTGGTAGGGGCGGGCGGGTTGAAGCTGGAGACCGGCGCGTTTTTCGATTTCGCCGCGGACGAAGTCAACACCGCGTTCCTGCACGACGTATTTGAGGCGCGCGTGTTTGCGGTCGGTGCGGTCGCCGAAGTCGCGGTGGACGGTGAGGACGGCCTTGGCGACTTCCACGATCTGGCCGGGAGTGAGGAAGCCGACGACGTCAGCCAAGCGCGGGTAGGTCACGTCGTTGCCATGGCTGCGGCCCATGCCGCCGCCAACGGTGAGGTTGTAGCCGACGAGTTGGCCGTTCTCGACGATGCCGATGAACCCAAGGTCGTTGGTGAAGACGTCCATGTCGTTGACGGGCGGCAGGACGAAGGCGGTCTTGAATTTACGCGGCAGGTAGGTCTTGCCGTAGAGGGGATCGACGAAGTCCTTGTTGGCCGGGTCGTCGAGGTTGAGTTGGACGCCGTCAATCCAGATGGCGTGATAGGCCTTGGTCTGCGGTGCGAGCGCGGTGACGACGCGGTGGACATCGTCGATCATGGCGGCACGGGCGGAGTTCTGCGCCGGGGTGGGGGAGGCCATGACGTTGCGATTAACGTCGCCGCAGGCGGCGAGCGTGGAGAGGAGGGCGTCGTTGATTTTCTTGATGAGCGGGCCAAGGCCGGACATCACGACACCGTGGAACTGGATGCTTTGCCGGGTGGTGATGCGAAGCGTGTTGTTGCCGTACGTTGTGGCGAGGTCGTCGAAGGTGATCCACTGGGCGGGGGTCATGATGCCGCCAGGGATGCGCCCGCGGATCATCATGATGAATTTTTTCTGCGTTTTGCGCAGGTCGCGGTCGTCCTGCTGGTAGATGCCGTGGAATTTAATGAACTGCTGGTCATCGGCAGAAAACTGGTCAGTGCCGGAGGCGACGGTGGCGGCGATGTTTCCAGCGAGGGTGGGGATGGCATCCTTGATGACCTCGTTATGGGTCACTTTGGGTGCGGCGTTAGTTTCAATCATAAGTGTCTTAGTTATGATACGTATGTTATCGGGTTTCCCGAGGTTGTCAACGGGGTATTCTTCGCGATTTATAGCGGGTGACGGCGAGAAGATTCTTTCGGTTTTGAAGCACTCTTGAATGTGGGCGGCGAGGGCGATGGAGGCAGGCTGGGCGAATCGGCGGTTATGCGAAAAGTTTTGAACTGTCAAAACGGCTCGGGATTGGCGAAGGTTTTGGCATGAACGATTGGATTTCCGATTACATCGCGAAGCAGAAGGCGGCACTCGATTCGATTCCGCCGGCGGCGGTGGCCCGATTGATCGAAAAGCTCCGTGAAGCGCACCGGGAGGACCGCCAGATTTTCGTGTTTGGGAACGGTGGGAGCGCGGCCAATGCGTCGCATTTCGCGACGGACCTCGGCAAAGGGGCTTCGGACAAGCTCGGCAAGCGGTTCCGCGTGCTGTCGCTCAATGACAATGTGAGCTGGCTGACGGCCTTGGGGAACGACTACTCGTATGCCGATGTTTTTGCCAGCCAGCTGCAGAATTATGGCCGCCCGGGGGATATCGCGCTCACGCTCAGCGTCAGCGGCAATTCGCCAAATTGCGTCAAGGCCATTGAATGGGCCAATTCCAACGGGCTGCATACAATCGCGTTGGTGGGTGCCAAGCGGGGCCGGTTGGCGGAGATTGCGAAGGACGTCATTGTGATCGCTGACGGGCATTATGGCCGGGCCGAGGATGCGCAGATGGGAATCTGCCATCTGCTGTGTTACGCGTTCATGGAGCGGCCGGAACTGGCGCGCGCCTGAGCGGAAACAGGCTTGGCGCAAGGTCCGCAGCCGCGCTACGTTATGCCCGATGAAACTCCGTCTCGACCTGCTGGAGCAGTTGACCGACCAGGACATCCTGAAGGAAGTTCTGGCGAACAATCACCGCTACAAGCCCGAGCCGCTTTTCTCAAAAACAGGAGTTGGGAGCTTGTCACCTGCCTCAACCGAGGAGCGTGCGAGCGAGGTCGAGCGCAGCACGGCTTTAATCGAGAAACTCAAGCAACGTGCGCACAGGAGTGGACGGAAAGGCAATCGCATGTCATCGCCCTCGCCGAGACCATAACCTTCCTTCCACAGTGCCATCTTCGTGCCCCGTTCCTTTTCTTCAACGGCAATACCTTTGCGGAGGTCGGACGACAGATTGCGGGGGCGTTGTTTGCTGATCTTCCGACCGCCCGTCGCCGGGAAGTGATGTCGGCGATTGCCCACTGCATCGCTGGTGTGCTCGATCAAGCGGCGATGGTGGAAATTGTCGAGAGCTTCGCCCGGGTCGCCGAGTTCAAACCCGGTGACCGGGTGAAAACATTTCGCGGCTCGGCCCGGGGTGAGGTCATCAGGGTCACGGACGACGGGCGTGTCGTTTGGCGGCCGGATGGT
>CAZUUP010000019.1:0-18517 GCA_964623105.1 uncultured Akkermansia sp. | reverse complement strand
ACGCACGTGGTGCGCAATGAGGCCGAGGCGTTGCTGCTGGAGAGCAAGCTGATCAAGGAATTTCAGCCGCGCTACAACGTGTCGTTCCGGGACGACAAGCGCTTCCTGATGCTCAAGGTAAATCTGAACGATCCGATCCCGCGCTTCACGCTCACGCGTCTGCGGACGGAGGATGGGTCGCGGTATTTCGGTCCATTCGCGAATGGCGGTGCGTTGCGGCGCACGCTGCACCTGGTGCGGGCGAAATTCAACCTGCGGGGCTGCCGGCCGCTGACGCCGACCCAGGCGGATTACAAGCATTGCCTCTATGGACATCTCAAAGTGTGTACCGCGCCGTGCATCGGGAACGTGACACGCGACCAATATCTGCTGCAGGTGCGGGCGGCGGCGGATTTTCTGGACGGGCACTGCCAGGAGATGGCTGCGCAGCTCGAGGCGGAGATGAAGAAGGCGGCGGCGGCGCTGGATTTTGAAAAGGCGGCGCAACTGCGCGACCTGATCGCGGATCTCAAGAAAACAACCGAGAAAACCGAGAAGTTCGAGCGCATCCCGTACAAACTGCCGGTGGCAATCAACCCCGAGGCGGATGTGCGGGAACTGGCGCGCGCGCTCGGACTGGCGAAGGCGCCGGAGCGCATCGAAGGTTTCGACATTTCCAACATCAGCGGGACATTCGCGGTGGCGTCGCTGGTGAGCTTCTGGCACGGGCGCCCGGATCGCGCGAACTACCGGCGTTTCAAGATGAAGAGCGTCGTGGGGCAGGATGACTTTGCGTGCATGGCGGAGACGATCCGCCGGCGCTACACGCGGGTGCTGCGGGAGCTGCGCGAGGCGCGGACGGACGGCGGTCCGGGCGCCGCCCAATTGGGGGTGACGGCAATTGCCGGTGATGTCGTCGGGGTGCCGGGCGAAGTGGCGGAGGGGGGCTTCGCGCAGGCGAACGATGAGTTGAACGCCCCGTGGGTGCCCGCCGCTCCGCGCCACGCGGGGTTGCCGGACCTGATCTTGATCGATGGTGGCAAGGGCCAGCTCAATGCCGCCGTGGCCGAGTTGGGCAAACTGGGTTTGAAGGCAATACCCATCCTCGGGCTGGCAAAGGAATATGAGGAGATATACCGGCCTGGGGAAAGCGAACCGTTGCGGTTGTCGCCGGACTCGGGAGCGCTCAAGCTGTTACAACGGGTGCGGGACGAGTCCCACCGCTTCGCCAACACGTTCAATGCGCAACTGCGGATCAAGAAGATTTCCGAGAGTGTGCTGGATGAGTTTCCCGGCATCGGCGCGGCGCGCAAGCAGGCGCTGTTAAAGAAGTTTGGCTCGGTGCAGCGCCTGCGCACGGTGAGCGCGGAGGAGATTGCGGCGGTGCCGGGTTTTGGCGGCAAGATTGCGGCGGATTTGAAAACGTTTCTCCTCGCAAGGGACGGCGGGGAAAGTTCCAAGCTCAAAGCTTAAAGCTCAAGGGAAGTGCCAAGGGCCAGGTGCCAAGGCCCGGCCTGGTCCGCCAATTGCGGTTCGATTGCCACACCGTCAGTGCTGCTTTCTTCACGCGGATTCAGCAGCGCGTAGCGTGGGCTACCGGCCGGTGGGCGTATCCGATCAAACTTGGTGAAGATTCACGATGTCCGCTTCGGTTTGTTGTTCTTGGCATTTCTGGGAAACAGGGCACCGGGCATGTTCGCCACGGTCGCGACAACCGATCCCGGAGTATCACGATTCTCTGCGGCAGCTTCCGTTCCGCTCTCACTTGCAACCGGTTTCAAACTGGTATTGCCGGGAGGACGACCGGGAAACTGGTTTAGCGGCTTTGCCCTCGACGTGGGGAAAACCGCTGAAGCGGTTGCGGGGCGGTCGCTCGCCTACTACACCCGGTTGAAACCGGGTGCTAATGAGAGGGCGGCATTCGCACGCGCGGATTGCGGGTCATCGGCACACGCGCCACTGCCATTCTTCCGCCGTCGAAGGTCCGGGGTTCCGCCTGTTCAAGTGCTTCCCTTGAGTTTTGAGCTTTAACCTTTGAACTTTCCCCGCCCCCGCTTCCCCGCGCTTGACCCTTGGCTCTTGGCTCTTGGCCCTTCCCTTGACCTTTGAGCTTTGAGCTTTGAGCTTTCACTGTTTCTGCCAGCGCTGCCACGCCAAGCCCGGGCGGTCCACGCGGAATTGGACGAGGCGCTGGTGTTTCACCTCGGTGACATAGACGGTGCGGCCGTCGGGGCCGCCAAAGCAGAGGTTGCTGGGGAAGGGGCCGAGGACCTCGATTTCCTTCAGGATTTCGCCCGCGGGAGACAGTTTGACGACGGTGCCCTTGCCGTGGCGGGTGATGTAGAGGTTGCCGTCCACGTCGGCGCGCATGCCGTCGAAGCCGTGGTCGGGAAACTTTTTGACCAACCGCTTTTCGCCGAGGGTGCCGTCGGGGTTGATGGGAAAGGCCCAGACATTGCGCTGGACGCTTTCGTTGACGTAGAGCGTCTTGCCGTCGGGGCTGACCTCGATGCCGTTGGTGGTGCCCATGTCCTTGGCGACGCGCGTGGATTTGCCGGTGCGGTCGATGCGCCAAAGCTGGCCGGTGCCGTCCTTCCAGTTGGGATCACTGGCGTAAAGTGATTCGTCCGGGGCGATGGCGAGGTCGTTCGGCTGGTTCATGGCGTCGTTGTGGGCGAACACGGTCACGGCCTTGGTGGCGGTGTCGATCTTGAGGACGTTGTGGCCGACGTAATCGGCGACATACATTGCCCCGGCGCGGTCGAACACGATCCCGTTGCCGGTGCTCTTGCCGGGGAGGGTGACCCAGAGTTCGGACTTACCGGCGGGCGTGGTTTTCCCGATGGTCTGCTGTTTGGCGTAATTGACGGCGTAGATGTTGCCTGCGCGGTCGCAGTTGGGGCCCTCGATGCCGGGGGTGAATGCCTTGTCCTCGGTCAGCGGCGTGGCGACGAAAAGGGTTTCTGCGCCGCGTGCGCAGACGGCACAACTGACGACAAGCGCGGCGACAAGGAGTGGCGCAGGATGGGAAAGATGGATATTCATAATTGAGTTGGTGACGTGTGACGGTAAGCCGCAGCGACGCGCGTTGGCAAAGGCAAAGTCCGGGCGGGCGCGACGGAGCGGACGAATCGGGAAGGGAAGGTGGCGTTGCGGGCGGGCATGTTACAAACGGGGACTGGCGGGCTTGTTGGGAGCCTGCCATGCGTGGGCGCCTTTGACCTTGAGCTTGCGCTTGAAGACCTTGTCGCCGGAGGTGGCGAACAGGGTGTCGTTGTTTTCCCCGCCAAAAGTGAGGTTGGACACCTTGCCGTTGGGGGTGGGCAGGATGAAGTTCACGCGCCCTGCCTGATCGCACACCTGGATACCCATGCGCGTGGCGACGTACAAGCGTCCGTCGCGATCCACGCGCAGGCCGTCCGCACCGCTGTCGTCGGCCGTGTCAGGCACGTGGAGATGATAGTAGCGCTGCTTGTGCTGGAGCGTGCCGTCGGCGGCGATTTGATAGCTGTACACCCAGTGGGAACGGCTGTCGGCGACGTAGAGCAGACTCTGGTCGGGCGAGAGGGTGATCCCGTTGGCGAATTTCAAGCCGGTGTCCACCACCTGTTTCTGGCCGTTGGGGCGGATCAGCCAGACCTGGCTGGCGTTGGTGGGGTTGCCGGACCAATTGGGCTCGGTGAAATAGATCAGGCCATCGCGGCGCACCACGATGTCGTTGGCGCGAATCCCCTCGATGATCACCGTGGGCCTGGCAGCGGCGTCGTAAGAGAGAATCTTTTGATCTCCCATTGCCACGGCGAAGAGGGCGCCGTCGGGCCCGAAGGCGAGCCCGTTGCCGCGGCGGGAGTCGGCGAGGAATTCGGAGACGCCGCCGTTGAGGGAAACCTTGTAAGTCTTGCTGTTGGGAATGTCGTTGAAGAAGACCTCTCCCTTCGCGTTGGCGGCGGGGCCTTCGGTGAATTTGTAACCCTCGGCCACCAACTGCCAGCCTTCGGCGGGCAGGAGAACTTCGCGGAGTTGGGGCGAGCCAGCCCCGGCCTTGGGGGCTGCCGGCCAGTCTTTCCAGAGCCAGCGGAGGGCGTCGGGGAACACGGTCGTGCCGTGTTTGGCATTGTGGCCGCCGTCGCCCCACGCATGTTCGACCTCGTAACCGGCGAACTTCAGCGCCCGTTCCATCTCCTCGTTGGCCTTCCACCAGTCGCCGCCGTAGATGTTCTGATCCGCCGAACCGCCCTGGAGGTAAACGCGGATGGGTTTTGGTTCCACCTTGCGAATGAGCGTCGGGTAGATGTTGCCCCCGCGGAGACCGACGTAGGTGCCGATGGCGCTGAAGACGCGGGTGAAGGCATCGGGCCGTTCCCACGCCGCGGTGAACGCAGCGATGGCCCCGCTGCTGGCGCCGCCAATGGCGCGGTCGGTGCCGTTGGTGGTGAGCTTGACGTTATGCCGGGTGGCGATGAAGGGAAGGAGTTCGTCGAGGAGGAATCGGGCGTAATCGCCGCTGAGCCCGTCGTATTCGTAGCTGCGATTGAAGCGGTCCAGCGCGTTGGTCGAGGGCGCCTTCACGCGGCCGTGCATGACGAAGATGCCGACGAGCGCCGGAATTTCCCGCTTGTGAATCAGGTTGTCGAACACGACGGGCGCGCTGAAGCCGCCGCCGTCCTGCAACACCATGACCGGGGCGGGTTTGGTACGGTCCAATTGCTGCGGAAGGTACACGGTGTAATCGCGCGTGGTGCCGGGGAAGATTTTGCTCTGGTCGAAGGTGCCCTTGAGCGTTTCGCCTTTGGGGACGCCGGGTTGCGGCAGGGAATCGGGGCCGGGCTTGTAATCGTCGGCGGCCGGAACTGACGGGGTGAAAGCGGCGAGGAGAATGAGGAGGGAAGCCAGATGATGGGCGCGTTGCATGGGTTGGTACTGCCATGTTCCGGAACGGGAGAAAACACGATTCGCACGCGAGGACAAGATTGCGGCCGAAGTCGGTTGTACGGAATGAGGCGGGCGTTGGGCGCAGGTCGTCGGGGCGCGAGCGAACGTGGCCGGTTGCGGGCTATTTGCCGGTTCGGGTGCCTTCCGGAACGATTACGACGAAGAACAGATCGACGGGATCGGCGCCGCCATCGACCTCGACTTCGCCGGGGATGATGTGGCGTCCGGGGGTGACGCCGGGCGCGAGGGTGATTGTGACAGGTTTCCGCAGCAGGGCTCCCGGGGCGACGGTGGCTTCAACGTCGATGGGGGCGACGATTTCGGGGCGGGTGAGGCGCGCGCGGTAATGGCGGGCGCGGGGCGAGGGATTGGCGAAGATGATATTTGCGGCGAATTCCCCGCCGGGCGACGGTGCGGCGATGTGAGGTTCCAGGCGGACGCGGTGGAGATCCCAGTCCCATTCGTGATTTCCGCTGGCGGAGATGAGGTCGGCGGCGGTGGCGGCGGCCTCGGCCCACTGCACGCGGCGGCGGAAGTCCTCTTCGTGGAAAGCAAAGGCACCGCCATGTTCGGCGAGAATCCAGTCGGGGCGGAGTTCGAGGATTTTTTGAGCGGTGCGTGCGTAGCCGCGGGGAAGACCGCGATTCAGCGCCGACCAGCCACCGCTGCCGGTGTATTGGCCGGCATGGTAGAAATTGTCGCCGGTGAAGACGCAGTTTTTGCCGTCAACCTCGACGGCGAGTCCCATGCCGAAGACGGTCTGGCCGGGGTGGTGAAACACGCGCAGCCGGTATTCGCGCCAGGTGATGATTTCGCCGTCGGCGAGCCGGCGGTGAACGGTGACGGGCCGGGGATCAACGTAGGGCGCGCGGAAGCGCCAGGGATCGCCGATGACGTCGGCGATGCGGTCGAGCGCCCACACTTGGAAACGCTCGCGTTCGGCAAGGGCGAAGATGCCGGTGTAGTGGTCGTTGTGGGCGTGGCTGAGCGTGACGACTTCCACGGGGCCAAGGCCGAAATCGCGTTTCAGTTCGGCGACGCGCTGGGTGAGGTTGAGGCTGTAGGCGTCCACCAGCAGCACGGGTCCGTCGCGGGAGGCGAGGGCGTAGGTGTTGCCGGTGAGGTAGAGGTGGGGTGAGAGGCGGGTCCAAGGCTGCGGGTTGCCCTGGGGATTGGGAGAAGCGACCTGATCGATGGCGAGGAAGGAGTAGGCGGGAGGCTGCCCGGCGACCTCCGCGGTGAAGCGTTCGAAGTTTTTCAGGAGCGCGAGCCGGTCGAGGCGTTCAGCAGTGGAATTGAGGATGGCGACTGTGTTGGTGGTGATGGGGGGACCGTGTTCCGGGCAGAGCAGGGCGGGCTTGTGGCTGGCGAGACGGCGAAGGGAGTCGGCGGCGGCTTGCTGGCCGTCGGGATTGACGTGGTGCCAGTCGAGGGTGAACGGAGCCCAGAGCACTCCGGGAGCTGCCAAGGCATCGCCACAGAAGGCGACGGGCAGGTGGGTCGAGTTGGCATGGCGGGCGAGAAACGACAGATGGTCGCGGCTGTGGCCGGGGGTGGAGACGACGGTGATGCGCCAGTTGTGCCACGCGATGACGTTGCCGTCGGCGAGGTCGTAATTCACGCCCGGGAATCCGGTGGGGTGAACAAAGTAGTTCCACTGGCCCCAGAAGCGTTCAAAGAGCGGCGGAAAGCGGCCGGGAATTGCGCGGGGCATGGATTTGTCCCAGAAATTCGCCACGGATTCCGGGTTGAGCCACGCGGCGGTCATCTGGCTGGCGCGGATGGGGATGCCGGTCGCGAGCCATTTTCCGGCAAGTTCGCAACTGTCGCGATGATGGTGGGTGAGAAGTGCGAGTTCCGGAGCAAATCCGCGGGTCCGAAGCGCCGCGAGGTCGGCGCTGCGCGGGGCGCCGAGGAGGAGCGCGGCGGAGCCGTCAACGAGCGCGTAGCCGGCGGGAGAGCCATCGGCGCGGAGGACGCCGGGGGCAATTTCGCGCCAGGGATTTTCGGCGGCGACCGCGGTCAGGGAGGCGAGCAGCAGCGGCAGAATGGCACGGAAAGGCATGGTCGCTCAGCGTTCGGAAGGCGGGATGTGAATGGCGGCGAAGGCGGTGAGGCCGAAGCCATTTGGGCGCATGGATTTTGGCCGAGTACGGTCGGTGGCGTGGCCGTTGAAGTTGACGTAGAGGGTGGCACCGTCCGCGCTGATTTTCACGCCATAGGTGCCGGCGGGAACATAGTCGTGGGCGTCGGCGAAGGCGGGGGCGAGGAAGGCAAGGACTTTGCGGCGTCCGGTGGCGAGGTTGAACTGGATGACGGGCGTGCCGCTTTCCCAGGCGCGTCCGTGGGCGCCGGGGAGATAATAGAGGAAGCGTTCGTCGGGGGAGAGTTCGCAGACGGTGGTGTATTCGCCGGCGAGCCAGCTGGGACCAAGCAGGCGCAGTTCGTCCCGTGCGGGAGTGTACCGGAAGAGTTCGTGGCTGCCTTGAAATACGCCGTAAACATGGCCTTCGCGCGATTCGCGTGTCGCGCAGCGCATGCCGGGAGAAACCCCAAGCGGAGTTTTGGTGGAGTCGATTGCGCCGGTGGCCGGGTTCAGGCGGAGGAGATGATTGGTACCGTTGAACAGGAGGGTGCCGTCGCGGAGCAGGGCAAACGCGCGATTGAAACCGACGGAGTTGTCGGGTCCGCGGTAGAGGGTTTTCCGCGTGGCGAGATCGATGGCGAAGAGGGCGTCGCCCCCGCCGGCTTCGAGATTGCACCACCAGCGGTTGCGCTCGCGGTCGAGCAGCGAGGTGGCGGTGCAGCGGCGCGCGGGGAGTTGGGCGACGATGGTGACGCGATCGGTGGCGGGGTCGTAGCAGTAGAGCTGTCCGCCGGGGAGGTGTTCGTTGAACCCGTAGCGCGGATCGCCGGCCTTGCCGCTGGCGTTGAGGGTGCAACTGAAGTAGATGCGGCCATCGGACGCCTCGTCGAGCTTGGCGTGAATCTTGGACCACGCGGGTTGGCCGGGGCGCGGAGGAATCACCTTGCCCATGTCAACGACCTGACGGAGTTGGCGGGTTGCGGGATCCCAGCGATAGACGAAGCAGCGCGCATCGCCGCCGGCGTCGTTGCCGTGGTCGCCGATTCCGGAATAGACGCGACCGTCGGCGGCGAGGGCGAGATCGCCCCAAGAGGACCAGAGCCGCCGTTGGACGGCTTGCGGTCCGAGTTGGTCGTGGAAGGCGAGTTCGACGGTGGGCGGGGTTTGTGCGATGTCGAACGGGACGGATTTTCCCTCCGCCCGTTTTTCCGCGACGGATGCCGGGAGGACGAGAAAGGAATTGGTCTGCAAGGAAACGGTGCCGTGAATCGCGCCGCGCAGGGGTGGCGGCCAGGGCACATCGGCGGCAGTGGCCGGGCCGACCACCAGGAACGAAAACAACAGGCAGCCGGCGACAATGTGGAACGCGATGTGGCGCGGGACATTGAACGAACGCGGCGGGATCTCCCGGGCGCAAGGATCGAAGGTAATCGGCACGGAGTAACAACGAAGCGCGGCGTCCGCTTATTCTCGATGGATTGCAACGGGTAGCGGAGCCGCCGGACAAAGACCGGGCGAAGGGTTCATAGGGTCGGCGGGACGATGAGCATGGTAGCCGGATTTTTCCGCATCGTTGGAACTAATCCCGAGCAACCCGGACCGGGCCGGTGGAAACGTCCGGTGCAATGCCAACGCCGGGTCGTTGCCCAAAGGAAGCAACTGAACAGGCGGAACGGCGGACCTTTGACGGCGGGAGAATAACTGGGGCGCGTGCACCTGAGCAGGCTTCTCATTAGCACCCGGTTTCAACCGGGTGCAGGCGAGCGAACGACCGGCAACCGCTTCAGCGGTTTTGCCAACGTCGAGGGGAAAACCGTTGAAACGGTTTTTCGGTCGTCCGCCCGGCGACACCCGGTTGAAACCGGGTGCTAATGAGAGGGGAGTGGAAGCGGACGCAGAGCGTGGTGACATGTTCGGGATCAGTCGTTGCCACATTGGCAAACAGGCCCGGTGCTCTGTTACTCAGGCGCCACGCGGGTTGCGCGAAGTTCCACGTGCGCTTCCACTTTCCCCGTGCCCATCCGACGCATGGGGACGGCAGTCGAGGATGTCCGCGCTCCATCTGCCGGAACCGCCGCGTGCGCGGTCTCGCCCGGCGCCATCATCGGCGGGATGCACGGCGTGACTCGTGACTGAGTGACTGCTTTACTGCGTGAAGAGCGGATTTGGAGTTGACGCCCCGGTCGGTGAAAATTATTCTCCTACAGTCACGTATGATAACCACTAACCAGACTTCCTCTCGGGCGGGGTTTTTCGTTTCTCCACACCGGGGCGGATTTACCTTGATCGAACTGCTGGTGGTAATCGCCATCATCGGCATTCTGGCCGGACTGCTTCTGCCGACCTTGGGGCAGGCCAAGCACAAGGCGTCGATGGTAAGGTGTAGCAACAATCTCAAACAACTCGGGCTGGCTTGGACGGTGTATTATCCGGATCATGCGGGACGGTTTCCCTTCATCAGTTGCGGTACGGCGACGGGTGCCGACGGCAAGTATCTTGCTTGGATCGGGGATCCATGGATGTCGATCCCGACCAGTACGGATGCAAACTACAACACTGATTATCTTCGGAACGGGCAGATTGGGCGTTACATAGACTCGGATATCCGCTTGTTCAAATGCCCGGCGGATAAGACGCGCGACATCGGCACCGGCGCAGCCCGGATGCGCAGCATCTCGATGAACTGCCGGATTGGGTGTGGCTCGGGCCATGATTCGGGCGGGCATACCTGGCAGGCGACGGGCCAGGGGTTGCCCCATTTCGTAAACGAAGCCGAACTCGACAAGCCGTGGGAACGATTTGTCTTCATCGACGAAAATCCCGACAAGCCACGGAATGGCACCGACTTCTTTCCGACCATCAACGACGCCCTTTTCGGCCATGTGAACCAGCGCTATTTGACGGGATCCCAACTCAATGACGTCCCATCCTCGGCGCATGGCAACGCCTGCGGCATCGCCTTCGCCGACGGCCATGCGGAGAACCACAAGTGGCAGAGCCTGGCTGTGAATGGCAGTGAGGTGAGCACCTCCCTGGATGCCGGCGAGGACTATCGATACCTGTCCATTATTTCGACCGTCGTAAGCGATCCAAATAATCCGTGAAAGTCTGCGCGTAATTATGCAATCGACGCGCAAGGCGCTGGGCCTTCGGACCGGAAGGCGGTCGCCCGCGACGACTGTTCAGAGGAAACCAAATGGGGAATTCGACTCACCAATCGGGGAAGCAAACGGAAGCGGGCCTGAGAATCCTCACCCAAGCTGCGGGACGAGCGTTTCTGCGGCGCGGACGCCCCGCTCTTGACGCCTTCACACCAATGTTGCGGCTGAGATGCTGGATGTCCCCCAGCCGAGAACCGCTCGCGATGAAACTCGGGATTTGTGCATTCTACTGTGGATTGCTGCTGATTGCTGGTTGCAGCAAGGAACCGGAAGCTGCGCCGAACATACCAGCCAAGCGCGTCCGTGAATCGTCGGGGACAGCGGAGGTTCCTAGTCCAAGTGCCGCCGCGACGCCGGTGGCCCGGCAGCAACAGGCTGGAAAAGTGGTCTCGGAGACGGTTAATGCCGATCATTTCGGGCAGTTGTCCCAAGCTCTGCTGACGTTTCGACGCGACAAGAACCGGGCTCCGAAAGACTGGCATGAGTTGATTGCCACCGGGTATCTCAAGCAGATGCCCAAAGCTCCGGCGGGCAGGCGTTACATTTTCGATCCGTTCAGCCTCGATGTCCGCATGGCGGTGTCGGATTCGGAGTTGTTGAACTAATCCGCGTTCTCTCATCGCCGGAGAGTCATGCCTCGGCGCGTTGCTGATTGATCCGGGTATTTCTGGCTTGTGCCCCGCAGCTTGCCCGTAGCGCCAGCGTCCGTCCGGCATCGGGTCCGGCGGGTTTCCTGCGAGGCGAAAGAAACTCTCATTAGAACGGCATCATGCCCGCACTTGAAATCCGCGCCCATCACCACGCCACCCGCCTGCCGGTGACCGTGCGTTGCGAGCACGGACGCATTGCCGCCGTCGAAACTGCCTCGGCAGCCACCACGCCCGGCTCCGTTTGGATCGCTCCGGGGCTTTGGGATCTCCAGATCAATGGTTACGCGGGCGTTGACTTTCAGCGCGCCAACCAATCCATCTCCGGCCTCCTTGCCGCCACTCGCGCCCTGCGGAACGCCGGTTGCACCCGCTATCTGCTCACGCTAATTACCAACGAATGGTCGGCGCTCACCGGCCAGTTGCGGGAACTCAGGGCGCTGCGGGACACCCATGCCGAATTGCGGTCGGCGATTCTCGGCTGGCACATCGAGGGGCCGTTCATGTCAAACCAGCCCGGCTTTGTGGGCGCGCACAATCCGGCATGGATGCGCGACCCCACGCCGGAGGCCATCCGCGAACTGCGGGCCCTCACGGGCGGCGATCCGTTGCTCATCACCGTTGCTCCCGAGCGCGAGTCGGTGCTCCCGGCCATCGAATTGGCGGTGTCCCTCGGCATCAAGGTCAGCCTGGGCCACACCAATGCCAGCGCCGAGGTGCTCGCGGCGGCCGTCCGCGCGGGAGCGTCCGCCTTCACGCATCTCGGCAACGGCTGCCCGAAAGATCTCGATCGCGCTGACAACATTCTCTGGCGGGTCTTTGACACTCCCGGATTGCTGGCCGGGGTGATCCCGGACGCGATTCATGTGTCGCCGTTGCTCTTCCGGCTGATTCACCGGGTGCTGCCGGCGGAATCGATCTATTACACGACCGATGCGATGTCCGCCGCCGGGGCGCCGCCGGGGAGGTATTCGATTGGGGCGCTCGAACTGGAAGTCGGGCCCGACCAGGTGGTGCGCCTGCCGGGGAAGCCGAACTTTGCGGGTTCAGCCCTGCGTCCATACGAAGGAATCTTCCGGGCGGCGCGGATGCTGGGTCGTCCGTGGCAGGAGGTTTGGGATCACGGGGCGCGCATCCCGGCGGAATTCATGGGGTTTCGGCCGCGGATTGAGCGGGGCCAACCCGCCGATTTCTGCCTGTTGCGCTTCAAGCCGGGGGTGGAAATGCCCGATATCCAGACATACGCGAATGGCGAAACCAACGCCTGACGCTCGACTTTGGCCGGCCGTTTGCGTTGAAATCTCCGCAAGCAATGATTCACACCGACTTGGGCGCGGCCTACGACGTATTCCAGAAGATCCAGGCGAACATCGAACTGGTGATGCAAGGGCAGGCGGCGGCGATCCGCAATCTGCTCACCGCTTTCGCGAGCGGCGGCCACGTGCTGCTCGAGGATTACCCCGGCACCGGCAAGACCACGCTGGCGAAGGCGCTGGCCCGTTCGATCAACGCTGACTTCAAGCGGGCGCAGTTCACCCCCGACCTCCTGCCTTCGGACATTCTCGGGGTCTCGATTTTCAACCAGAAGACCCAGGCCTTCGATTTTCATCAGGGGCCGATCTTCACGAACATCCTCCTCGCCGACGAAATCAACCGCGCGTCGCCCCGCACCCAGTCGGCGCTGCTGGAGGCGATGGGCGAAGGGCAGGTCAGCGTGGAAGGCGAGCGCCGGGCGCTGGACGAATTGTTCTTCGTGATTGCGACGCAGAATCCGGTGGAGTTCCGCGGCACCTATCCGCTCCCGGAGGCGCAGATGGACCGGTTCGCCCTGGTTTTCAACCTCGGTTACGTTTCCGCGCAGGCCGAAGTCGCCATCCTTTCCGCCCAGATCAAGCAGCATCCGATCGATGCACTGAAGCCTTCCGTCAATTTGGAAGACGTCCACCGTCTCAAACGGGCGGTGACGGAAATCCGCATCAGCGATGAACTGAAGCGGTACATAGTAAACTTGGTTTCCGCCACCCGGACGGCCACGGGGGTGCAGTTGGGCGCCAGCCCACGGGCTTCGCTCGCGCTCATGAAGACATCGCAGGCGTTGGCGTTGTTTGGGCGTCAGGAATTCGTGACCCCCGAGCACATCCAGCAGATGTGCGTGCCGGTGATTGCGCATCGCATGGTCATGGAGCCGCAGGCGCGGTTTTCCGGCCTTACAGCGCGAGGGGTGGTCGAGGAGATCTTGAAGAAGGTTCCCGTGCCGTCCTAGTGGCGCGGGGGGCGCTAACTGGGAGCGCCCAAGATTCAATGGTGGCCATGTCAAAACCTCGAAATCCCGGCGCCCGCCAACCGAACCACCGGCGTTACCGGGGAATCGCATGAGCACCTCCGCCCTGCCGCCGCGGATCGGCACCGGTTTTCAGCGGTATTTGCACGCCAACTACCGCGGCTTCTACGCGCTCAAGCATACCTTTCAGGACCGATTTACCCGTGCCGGTTTCCTGGTGATCGCGGGCATCGTCGCCTCGGGCGCGCTGGGTATCGACACGAACCTTACGGTCACCTATCAGGCGTTTTCGTTCCTGTCGGTCCTGCTGCTCACGGCGATTGCGACGAGCCGGATTTCCCTGCCGCGGGTTGCGGTGGAACGCCGGTTGCCCCGCTATGGCACCGTGGGTTCTCCGCTTCGCTACACCGTTCGCATCGTCAATCAGCGGCCGTGGGTGCAGGCGGGCGTCACTTTTTCCGAACGGCTTGCCGATCCCCGTCCGAGCCTCCACGAATTCTGCACGATCACCGAGCCGGGCGAGGAGAAACGCAACTGGCTGGACCGGCGCTACGCCTACTACCGTTGGACCTGGCTTATCGGGCTCAATCAACAGGCCATCCCGGGCGAGCATGCCATTCCCGCGATTCCGCCCGGCGGGGAAGCGGAGTTTCCGGCGGAGTTGCTGCCGCTCCGGCGCGGAGTGCTCCGGCTCAACAGTGTCACCATCAATTGTCCCGATGTGTTCGGACTGTTCCGCTCGTTTGTCCGGGTGCCTGCTTCGGCGAAGGTGCTGATCCTGCCGCGCCGGTATCCGTTGCCGGCAATCGCGCTGCCGGGCGCGGTGAAGTACCAGCAGGGCGGCGTCTCGCTGGCCTCCTCGGTCGGGGAATCGGAGGAATTCATCGCGCTCCGGGACTACCGGCCGGGCGATCCCCGGCGGCACATTCATTGGAAGAGCTGGGCCAAGACCGGCAAACCGATTGTGAAAGAGTTTCAGGATGAATTCTTTGTGCGGCACGCGCTGGTGCTGGACACGTTCAGCGACGAGCCTTTCAGCGAGTTGTTCGAGGAGGCGGTTTCGGTGGCGGCATCGTTCGCGTGCAATTTACAAACGCAGGATTCGCTGCTGGACCTGATGTTCGTGGGGCCCGAGGCGTATTGTTTTACCGCGGGGCGAGGCCTGGGGCAGGCGGAGCAGATGCTGGAGGTCCTGGCGGCGGTACGCGTGACGAACGATACTGGATTTGGGGCACTGCCGCGGGCGGTGCTCGACCGCGTGGGCGGACTCAGCGGCTGCGTGCTGGTTCTGCTGTCCTGGGACGAGCGGCGCCAGGCTTTCGTGAAGCGCCTGCGGCAACTGGGGATTCCGCTCCGCGTCCTGGTCGTCGTGCCCAAGGGTGCGGGCAAACTTGAGCCCGGCCCGATGCGCGACGCCCCGGATCAACTGACGGCCCTGCCCGTTGACCGGGTGGGAGCGACCCTTGCCGCCTTATGAATCGTCGGACGCACCATGCGCCGCCGGGCGCGCCGCAGCGGGAGGGTGGGCGATGAACCTGCCGCCGTTTCTGACCGGACTGGGCTTGCTGTTTTGGGGGCACCAAACCGGCATCTGGTATCCGGCGCTGGTGCTGGCGGCGGTGCTTGAATTCGCCCGTTTCACCAAGTGGCGGCTGGATTTTAGCGACGTGGATTACAGCCGGTTCTGGGACTTGTGCAACATCCTTTTCGCGGCGTCGGCCTTCTATTGTTTCATCAACCGGGATGGAAACAACACCCTGATGTCGGTGTTCCAGACCAGTCTGTTCACCGCCGGCCCCGGCGGGCCTGCCCCCCAGGTTTTCTTCATTTTTTTCCAGTGGTGGCCGATGGTCTTTTTCCCGATGGCCGCAGCTCAGGCGTTTGGTCTGCGGGATAAGATTCCCGCCAATGTATTCGTCTGGCTGCTGCGTAGCCGTCCGCAGGCAGGGCAAAAGGAGCCCGGGCCGGAGTTGTCCGTCAACATTGGCTATTGCTACCTCGGCATCTGCCTGCTCTCCGCCGGGGCGGCGAACCGGCGTGACTTCTGGTTTTACGCCGGGCTGTGCCTGATCGCCGGCATTTCTCTATGGTCCATGCAACCGCGGCGGTTCCGGAACGTCGTCTGGATCGCGGTCTTCCTGCTGGTGGTGAAACTGGGTTTTTGGGGGCATGTGGCGCACAGCGTTTCGCAGGCTGCGATGGAGAATGCGGTGTCGGCCTTTGTCGCCCGTTATGCGGGACGCAGCGTGGATCCGAACGAGGCGCACACGGCCATCGGGCGGCTGGGACGGCTCAAGCTCTCTGACCGGATTGTTCTGACGATCGAGGGGGACGGGCGGCTGCCGTCGTTGATCCGGGACTCGAGTTACACGGTTTTCAAATCGCCATCGTGGACGCTGACCAATCGCGACTTCAATGCCGTGACGCAGGACATCGACATCGCCACGTGGAACCTGTTGCCGGTGCGGGGAATCCACCCGACGGTGGTGATCTCGGGATCGTTCTCGCGACTGGGCGGACTGTTGCCCATTCCGCATGGAACCATGCAGTTGGAAAATCTGCCCGATGCCAACCTCACCACGAACCGCTATGGCGCGGTCCGTTCGACCGGCGGGACGGATTTCTTCTCCTTCCGGGCGCGCTACAACAGTCGGGGAGCGACGATTGATTCGCCACCTGACGATGCCGACCAAGACGTGCCCAAACTCGAGTTGCCCGCCATCGAGCGGATCGCCAGCAGGCTGCAGCTCAACAATCGGACGGAAGCGGAGGCCATTGCCGCGGTGACGGAATTCCTGGGCCAGTTTCGTTACACACTCTACCAGACGAAGGGTGCGTGGCGGCGCAACAGCGCCACTCCCGAGGTGACCCCTTTGGCGCGGTTTCTCGAGGAGACGCGTGCCGGCCATTGTGAGCATTTTGCCACCGCCACGGTGCTGCTGCTCCGGCAGGCGGGAATTCCCGCCCGTTACACGACCGGCTTCGCGGTATTTCGTCCGGAACGCGGCAGCACGCAGCGTTTCTTTGTGCGGGAACGCGACGCCCACGCGTGGTGTCTCTACTACTCCGACGCCGAAAAGCGATGGAAGGAACTCGATACAACCCCGGCGAATTGGTTCGACCAGGAGTTGGACGTCGGCTCGGCGTTTCAGCCAATCAACGATTACTTCACGCGGCTGTGGTTCCGCTTCAATCGCTGGCGCCAGTCGGAGATCAAGACCAACTGGCAGTATTATGCGCTTGGCATGGCTGGTGTTTTGACCGCGTTTCTGGTTTTCCGCCTGCTGCGCAACAAACGGCGAACCCGACGGGCTGACGATAGGGGACCGACGGAGAAGCTCCTGTGGCCGGGGGCGGACTCGGAGTTTTTCCGGATTGAGCAACACCTGAAAACCCTTGGCCTCGAACGGTCGCCTGGCGAAACGCCGGCGGCGTGGCTGCAGCGGATCGCACGGGCCCCGGCGGTGGCTTACGGTGATCTCCAGCCGATTCTGGACCTGCACTACCGGTATCGCTTCGATCCTCGGGGGCTTGACGCGAGGGAACGCGAGGAACTGCGTGCGGCGGTGCAACGATGGCTGCAGGCGCGTCCTGTCGCGGCGGGCGTTGTGGCGGATCCGAGAACTGGCTAGCGACGGTGGAAAACTTATCTTCGGGGCCGGGCGCTTTTGCGCCAGAGCTGTCGATCGGCCGCGCAGAGAGGATTCTGCGCTGGCCTCTCGGCATGGGTCGGTCGGCCCTTGGAAGGGTTTGCGGTGAACCTGCGGCGCTGCTGGGTTACGGGAGGTCGGGAACGATGACGGATTTGGCCGCCGCCCATGAGGCCGTGGTGGCGAGGGCTTCGTTGGCGCGGGAGAGGGGGAAGCGGTGGGACACCATTTCGGCAAAGGGAAATTCCTTCTGCGTGCGTCGGAGAAACTGGATGGCAGCTTGCAAATGGCGCGGCTCGCTGGACCAGGAGCCGAAGACTTGCAGCTGTTTGCGGGTGATGACATGAGGGTTCCACATCACCGGTCCGGCGTCGCAGTAATGGCCGAGGACAAGGTATTTGCCGCCGTCGCGGCATAGTTCCATGCCCTCGACGACCGCGGCGGGCATCCCGACGCATTCGAGCACGACATCGGCTCCGAATCCGCCGGTGAGGCGGCGGACCTCGGCGAGCCGTTCGGCCGGGGTGCGGATAACGTCGAGATCGATGACGTGATCGGCGCCAAAGCGGCGGGCGAGGTCGAGGCGGTGCCGGGGACCGCCGATGACGATGACTTGTCCGGCACCGGCACTTTTGGCGACGGCGAGGGCGGCGATGCCCACGGGGCCGGCGCCTTGGACGACGACGTTGTCACTCCAGGCGATGCCGGTGCGTTCGACGCCGTGAATGGCGGTGATGAGGGCGCAACCGGCACCGACGACGGATTCCGTCGGGAGGTCGGCGGGCAGCTTGAAGACGGTGGCGCCGGGGCGGAGGTAGTGGAAGTCGGCGTAGCCGCCGAGAAAATGGGGGGCTTGGTCGCAGCGATAGCCGATGCCGTAGGCGCGCCGGTGGGGACAACGAGTGGGTTGGCGTTTCTGGGCGCAGTAGTAGCACTTGCCGCACGAGGTGGCGGAGTTCCACGTCACGCGGTCGCCGATGCTCAGCGCGTCGCCGTTCCAGTCGGTGGTGACGCCGTCGCCGAGTTGCTCGATGCGGCCCACGGTTTCGTGGCCGAGGATGACGGGCAGGGCGATGGGGAGTTCGCCCTTCCAGAGGTGGACGTCCGTTCCGCAGATGCCGGCCATCTCGGTGCGCACGAGCATCGCGCCGGGTTCCGGTCGATCCGGGAGCGGGTAGTTGCGGAGCTGGAGCGGGGCTTTGAACTGTTCGAGAACGCTGGCGCGGGCGGTGGTCATGTTAATGGAAGAAAGGGAACGGTGCGGTCGATGAGCGCGACTCGGGGGGGCAGGACTGGCGGACGGGTGGGAGGGCGTCTGCTGCGACCGCGGGTCAATCGGTGGGTTTGAGTTTCCGGAGGGCGTCACGCACCTGCGCGGCCTTTTCGTAGTCTTCGCGGCGAAGGGCCTCCTGGAGATCGCGTTCGAGGCGTTCGAGGTCAGACAGGGGACGGCTGCTGACGATGGCTTCGGCCCAGGATTCGAGCGAGGAAACCTCGCCGCAATGCTCCATCAATTCGGGCTTGGAGTGGCCTTCGTAAAAGCTGCGGATGAGGCTGATGCCCTCGGCGACCACCTGCTGGGCGGCTTCAAATTCCCCGGCGTTGAGCGCCTGGGTGCCGCGGGCACGGGCAATCAACATGAGAACCTGGGGCTGGAACTGCTGGAGGCTCCAGGCCAGTTCGGGGGAGGCGGCGTTGGCCTCGGCGAAGCTGATGGCGGAGAGATTCCGCTGGGCGTCGCGGATGGCGGCGTCGAAATCTTCCAGTTCGAAAAGGCAGAT
>CAZUUP010000018.1:0-24091 GCA_964623105.1 uncultured Akkermansia sp. | reverse complement strand
GCCAGCAGGCAGCGGGAAAACAATCTTCGCGTCGTAGCCATGATCAAAACAGCAAGTCGGATTTGGACTGCGGTTGGCGAACGCGCTTCAACTGATTTCGCCGCGACCACGGCACGGGGCTGAGGCCGCTCAAGGTGTGGCGGTGAGGGTCGTCAGCCATTGGCGGGCCTGAGCGCGGGCGGCGCTTGGGCGGAGAACCCACGCGTCATTGTGATTGCGAAAGCCGGTGCTGGTGAAGGTGAGTTTCGCGTCTGGCAGCAGGGGGCGGAGATACTTCTCCGTCTCGGCTGCGTTTGCGCCCTCGCCGCAGATGAACTGCGGCCGCTTGCCGAGGCGTTGCAGCCGGACCAGCGCGGCGGCCCGGTCCGAACCGGGATACGGCCACGGGCGCACGCCATCGTAGTGGCTGTAGGCGAAGAAGCCCCGCCAAAGCCCGGTGGTGGCCGTGTCGTGGAGGCCGAGGTAATTGCAGGCAATCGCGCCGCGCGAGAAGCCGCAAAGCACCACGCGCGTCTCGTCCCCGCCGAAGTCGCGGCAGACGGCCCGGACCGTGTCGCGGAGATACTTTAAGGTCGGCTGGGGGGCGTGCCCGGGCTTGTCACCCCACCACGTCAGGGCGAGGTCATCACCCGCCGCGTTGAGATAGGGCACGCACAGCCAGATGAAACCGCGTCCGCCTGAGAGCCCATAACCCAGATTGCTACCCTCGGGCCGGCCGGTGCTGATGTCGCCGAACTGGTTCGTGTAGCCACCATTGCCGGCCAACTCCACCAGCACGGGCAGCTTCGCGTCCGGCTTCCAGTCGGGCGGCAAATACAACACATGATAAACCCGCGAGCCGGGTTCCGCGCCGGCGGTCCGCTTCACGCGCTTGCCGGGTGCGGGTGCTCCATCGCTCAACGCGGGCACCGTGAGGTCCGCCGGCACGGTGCGGATGTCAGGCAGTTCAGCGGCGCTGGCCACGGTCGCGAACAGCAGCAGGACGGCGAGCAAGGGCGGTTTCACGAGTGGTTTGTCGTCCTACTTCTGCTTGGGTGCCTTCAGCGTCGCGATGAGGTAATCCTGCGTGGTGGCATGCTTCACGCCGGGGGCACCGGGATAGACCAGTTCACAAGGGACGCCGTTCTTCTGGCAGTGCTCTTGGAGCTTCACGCCGAAGTTGGCGGTGTGCGTTGGGTCCTTCTGCTCCTGGCCCAGCGCGGGCGCGGCGGAGAAGGTGAGGTAAATCGGCGGGTCGTCGCTGGTGACGAGGGCGTAAGGGGAATACTCCGCAATCCACGGCAGGATGGTGTCGCGCTTGGCGAGGAACTCATCGAACTGCGAGAGCTTCTTCGCGGGGTCGCCCTTGAAGCCGAACGCGTGGCCGCCGTATTTGCTGTTGGGCGTCCACTCCTTCATCTGCGCCGGGTCCAGCGTGGTCTGCGCGCCACTCACCGCCGCGCACCAGAGGCGCGTGGACTCGCGCGCAATCGGGTCCGCGCTCTGCGCGTCCGCGAGGTCGGGATGGAAGGCGAGCCACAGACTGGAGCACGCGCCGGCGCTGCCGCCGCTGGCACCGATGCGTTGCTTGTCGATATTCCACTCGGCGGCCTTGCTGCGGACGAACTGCAATGCCCGCGCAGCGTCGTGCAACGGGCCTTTCACCGGCGGCACCACGCCATCGGCGGTGGCCTGCGGGATGAAGCGGTAGTTGATGGCCACGACGGAGATGCCGGCTTTGAGGTAGTTCTCGATGCCGCCCGTGCGGTTCTTGTCGCCGGCCTGCCAGCCGCCGCCGTGGATGTAGAAGAGCAGGGGAGTGGGCGTGGCGGACTCGGCCTGCCAGAAGTCGAGCACCTGGCGTTCGTGCTTGCCGTAGGGGACGTTGGCGGCGGTGGGCTTCGGCTGTGCGACGGGGGCGGCCCGCTTGGTGGTGTCGGCCTTGGCCTTGGGGGCGTCAGCGGGCTTTTTCGCCGGGGAATCCGCGGCGACGGCGGGTGAAAGGAGGGCAAGCAAAAGGGCGGTGAGGGCGGTGAACGGAGTTTTCATGGGCGGGAGGTTGCCAAATTTCGAGACGGATGGACATCAGGAAATCATGATTAGCAGTCTGTTCCGGGGTGCTTGCGGTCCCGCCGGAGGTTGGGGACGCCACTGCCGCGGCGGGTTCGGGACGCTCCGCGCTAGAGCGTTTCCATCAATGTCCTAGCGATGAGAACGCCCACCGACCCGTCACCCGGCCTTCAGCCACCCTCTCCCCATCAGATGGGGGGACGGGGTGAGGGGCGACAGTTGCCAGCAGCGCTACATAATTCATGCGAACGCCCTAATGCAGATGCCATTCCTCGAAGATCCTCGTCATCTGCGTCACCCGGTCGGGTTGCTGGCGGGCGAGGTCATTGAGTTCCGTGCGGTCGGAGGCGAGGTCGTAGAGTTCCCACGGGCCGCCCTTGAGGGAGACCAGTTTCCAGGAGCCCATGCGCACCGCACGCGCGCCGGATGTGGCCCACCCCAGCGAAGCATGTCCGTCGCGTGGTTCGCCCTTGAGCACGGGGAGCAGGCTGCGGCCCGCCAGCGGGTGCAGCGTTCGACCCGCGAATTGGGCGGGATACGCAACCCCGGCGGCGTCGAGGCACGTGGCGGTGATGTCGGTGATGTGGGACAGCTCTGCCGAGATGCTGTTTGTGCGCGTGATCACGCGCGGCCACCAGGCGATCAGTGGCGAGGCGATGCCGCCCTCGTGATTGGTATTCTTGTGCTGGCGGAACGGCGTGTTCGCCACGTTGGCCCAGGCGGGTCCGGCGGTGACGAAATTTTCCGCCGGGCCGGGCTGGATGTCGGGCCGGTTTCCGACGCGGGTGGGCGTGCCGTCGAGCCGCCAGGTCTGGCCGGGCTTGTCGAGCCGGGCGTTCATGGGTTGATCGGAAGCACCGTTGTCCGAGAGGAAGAGGACGAGCGTGTTCTTATCCGCACCGGTGCGGCGGAGAACCTCCATTACCCGGCCCACGCTCTGGTCGAGCGAATCGACCTGCGCGGCGTAGGTGGCCATGCGCTCGGCCTCCCAGTCCTTGTTCTGCGCATCGACCCATGCGGGCGCGCGGGCGTCGCGTGGCGGGAGTTTGGTGCCGGCCGGAAGCAATCCGAGTTTTATCAGGCGTTCGTGACGCTGCGCGCGGGCGGCGTCCCAGCCGAGGCCGCGGTAAAGGCCGCGATATTTCGCGATGTCCGCCGGTTTGGCATGGAGCGGCCAGTGGGGGGCGTAGTGCGCCAGATAGAGAAAGAACGGTTTGTCCTTCCCGGCCGCCCCGGTGATGAACTGCTCGGCGAAGTCCGTGATGAGGTCGGTTTTGTAAGCACCCGCCGCAGGCGGCGTGAAGGGCTGTCCATCGCGGAAAAAATCAGTGCCGCGCACGGCCTGGAAGTAATTGCCCGGCCCGGTGTGTCCGGTGCTGCCGAGGAAACGGTCCACGTGCCGTGCGATCGCGGCCGGGTCGTGCCAGTTCTCCGCCGTCACCATGTCGAGCCGGCCGGCGGCGGCGGTCGTGTAGCCGGCGCGTTTGAGGAGTTCGCAGACGGTGACGCAGCGCTGGTTGAGCAGGCCGGTCCAGTTGGTGATGCCGGCCCGGTGAGGCGGGAGGCCGGTCATCAGCGCGGCGCGCGAAGGGCCGCACAGCGCGCAGTTGTAGAACTGGGAGAAGCGCAACCCGCCTTGTGCGAGCCGGTCGAGGTTGGGGGTTTGAATTTCTCCGCCGTAACAGCCGAGGTCCGAGAAGCCGAGGTCATCGGCAAGGATGAGGATCATGTTCGGGCGCGGCGCGGCGGCGCCTGGTGCGACCGGCCAGCCGACCGACCCGATGAGCAGGGCGATGAGAAGCGGGAGACGGGCTTTCATGGGTGACGCAATGGGATGATTGGGAGGCTGATGGAGGCGGCATCAAAATTTTCCATTGGTCCCCGGCCATTCCTCCTTCGGCCACGCGGGCAGGCTGGCGATGCCGGCAAGGGCGGACGCGGTGACGGGGAAGCCCCAGGCCTGGAAGAAGGGGCCGAGGTTCCGGTTCACGGTCTTGCTGAAGCGGGTCATCCACTGGTCCATGCGGTCGCTGTTGGACTTGGGGCGCTCGCCGGCGGGGAGGGCGCGGTATTCGGCGAAGATTTTTTGAAAGGGTTCCCAACCGAATGCGTGCTGGAGTTGCACGTACATGGCGAGCGCGAGGAAGGGGTCGCTCTTCCACTTCTCGAAATCGGGTTTTCCGCCGGCGGTGTATTTCGCGAATTTTTGTGCGACGACGGGCAGGCCGACGCGGCCGTTGGCGGGCTTCACGCCGCACAGTTTGTCGAAGACGTACATGGTGAAGAGGTTGCACGTGACTTCGGTGGTGCCCTCGAAGGTCCAGTCGCCGACCTGATGGTTGTGGCCGAGTTCGTGGAAGATGCCCCAGTCGCCCTTGCGCATGTGGGCCTCGGTGGCGAAGCCGCGCGGGACATCCATCCATGTCATGATCGGGTAGCCGCTGTGCATGTAACCGGCGGAGATTTGCTGATCGGGCACCACGCGTTCGGGGCGCGGGCGGTCGCGGGGAATGGTGGCGAGATCGGCGACATGGTCGAGGACTTCGTCCCACGTTTTCATCAGCGCGCCGGGGTCGGCGAGGTCGCGGAGGACATTGGCCGGCAGGGTGAGGATGATCTTCTTCGTTTCGAGTTCACCCCACGGCGCGGGGGCGTTGCGGAGTTGCTCCCATTCGGCGGCGGTGGTGCGACCATGGATGTAGTGTGGCGCGCGAACGGCGCCGGCGATTTCGACTTTTACCCCGCCTGCTCCGGCGGCACCGCTGCTGGCTTTCGGGACTTCGAGGTAAATCAGCCCGCCGAAGGGATTGGCGACGGTCGTCTCGGCGGCGGTGACGGGGAAGCTGCGGGAGATTTCGGGAAAGCGTTTCCACGAATCAAGATGCCAGAGGCGGTCGGTGTGCGCACCGGTGCGGATGCGCCAGCCGGCGCCAGCGAACGCGGCGGGCACGCGCACGGTGACAATCTCGCCGGGCGCGGCGTAGCGGCCGGTGGAGTGCCAGTTGGGGACGCGGGGATCAATGGTGACGGTGACGGTCTCGCGGACGGCATCGGCGGGGACGGTGCCGGGAAATGCGGCGGCGCTGGGGTGGGCCTTCATTTCCGCGGGGGACTGGCGGCTGAGTTCGCGGCCCTCGAGCGCGACGAGGACGCGGGCGGCGAGTTGCTCAGCCTTCACGGGCGTCTTGGTGGTGGGAGTCGTGTTGATGCCGGGCTGCGTGCGCAGCGCGCGGAGTTGCGGGAGAAAATGCGTGTCGCCGGAAGGGAGACTTTGCGCGGCGTCGGTGAGGGAGGCGCTGGCCTGCGCGATTTCGTCTTTGGACAGCTTGTTTCCGGCGCGGGCGGCGGCGAGGGCCTTGCCGGCGTGGAGATAGGGCGGGAGTTGCGTGGAGACGGCGAATCCATTCGCGGATGTTTTGCTCACGGTGCCGCTGGAGACGACGAGGCCGAACGAGGCGAGCAGTTGGTTGGCGGCGAATTCATTCGCGAGGTTTTTGCCACCCTGCGCCCAGCCCCAGCCAGTGGCGCAAGTGATGAGGCCGCCGCCGCTTTCAAGAAATTTGCGCAGCACGGGCACGTCCGTGTTGGCAATTGCGTGCGCAGAGAGCAGGAGGACCTGGCGGGGTTGGAGCTGTGCGAGGGCGGTGGTGACGATGGTGAATCCGCGTTTCGCAAGCGCATCGGCGAGCGGGCGCGACTTGGGGACGACGATGTTTGGGCGCGCCTCGCTGCCAGCCCAGGCGATGGCATTGGCGAGGAGCTTGCCGGTGTCGGCTTTGTCGAGGATTCCGGCGTCGAGATAGCTGGTGTGACCGAAAATGACGATGCGACCCTTGCCCGCCTGAGTGGCGGCGACGACGGGCGCGAGGGTCTTGCCGTCCTTGCCGGCGACGACCACGAAGGCGTCGGCACCGAAGACGGCAAGCTGGCCGGGAGTGCCGGGGGCATCGATTTCGGCGACACCGGCGGTAAGCGAGGCGAAGGCGGATTCGGCGGCGGGAGCGGGAGTTGCCAGCAACGCGGTCAACAGGAACCCTGCGAAGAATGACAGGCGATTCATCTGCGCAGAGTAGCGGGCGGCGGGTGATGGTAACAGGCCAATCTGGCGCTGCGTGGGTGAATCGTCCTCGCGGGGTTGCGTCAGTCCCTTTGTGTTTCCTGTTTTCTCTGGTCGGTATCTGCTGCGGTTGTGCATCGCCCTGATTGGCGGGTTGATTTTGGAGGGGTTGGCGCTCTGTGCTGCGGCGGCGGGAGCGGACCGGGGAGCTGGCATCGATCTGTCCTTCGAGCGCGATGTGCGGCCGATCCTCAAGGCGAACTGCTTTCAATGTCACGGTGAAGGCGAGAAGACCAAGGGTGGTCTCGATGCGCGCTTGCGGCGGTGGCTCGTGAAGGGCGGCGAGAGCGGGCCGGCGATTGTGCCGGGCAAGCCCGAGGCGAGCCGGTTGTTCGAGCTGATCCGCAAGGGCGAGATGCCCAAAGGCGAGCACAAGCTCAGCACCGCACAGGTGGAGACGATCGGGCGCTGGATCGCGGGCGGTGCGCGGACGTTGCGGGCCGAGCCGGAGCAACTCGGCAAGGAGCCCTATTTCACCGAGGAAGAACGCGGCTTCTGGGCGTTTCAACCGGTGAAACGTCCGCCCGTGCCGCGGCGGAATCCGGGCGATCCGGGTCGCAATCCCATAGATGCCTTCCTGCTCGCGAAGCTGCGCGAGCACGGGCTCGCCTTCTCGCCCGCTGCGGACAAGCGCACGCTAATCCGGCGGGCGTCGTTCGATCTGCTCGGCCTGCCGCCTACGCCGGAGGAGGTTGAGGCGTTTGTCGCGGACAAGTCGCCGTCCGCTTACGAGCGGCTGATTCAGCGGCTGCTTGACTCGCCGCATTACGGCGAGCACTGGGGCCGGCACTGGCTGGATGTCGCGGGCTACGCGGACTCGGATGGCTACACGGAGGCCGATCCGGTGCGCAATTACGCCTACAAATTCCGCGACTACGTGATCCGCTCGTTCAACGCGGACAAGCCCTTTGACCGTTTCATCGTCGAGCAGCTCGCCGGCGATGAGCTGGTGAAACCGCCGCTGAAAAATCTCCCTGCCGATGCCATCGAAACCCTCACCGCCACGGGCTTTCTCCGCATGGCGCCCGACGGTACAGCCACGACAAACATCGAGGCCAAGGTCACGCGGAACGCCGTGGTGGCGGACACGATCAAGATAGTTTCCACTTCGCTGCTCGGGCTGACGATGGGTTGCGCCGAGTGTCACGATCATCGCTACGATCCGATTCCGCAGGCTGATTACTACCGTTTCCGGGCGATCTTCGAGCCGGCGCTTGATTGGAAAAACTGGCGCGTGCCCGCCGCGCGGCTGCTGTCGTTGTACACGGATGCCGACCGCGCGAAGGCCGCTGCCGTCGAGGCCGAGGCCGCCAAGCTCGATGCGGCGCGCAAGGTGAAGGAGGACGGTTTCATCGAGGCGACGCTCGCGAAGGAAATCGCCAAGCTGCCGGAGAATTTGCGCGACCAAGCTCGCGAGGCGCGCAAGACGGCGGCGGACAAACGCACGCCGGCGCAGCAGAAATTGCTCAAGGAATATCCCAGCCTGAACGTGTCGCCCGGCTCGCTGTATCTCTACGATTCCAAGGCGGCCGCGGAGTTGAAGAAGGCCGCCGAGGAAGCCACCGCCAAGCGGGCGACGAAGCCAGTGGAGGATTTTCTCCACGTGCTCACCGAGGGCGCGGGGCCGCTGCCGGCGACGCACTTGTTTCATCGCGGCGATCCGGATCAACCGAAAGCGGCGGTCGAGCCGGGCGAGCCGCTGGTGCTGGCGGCGGCACATCCGGCGAAGATTCCCGCCAAGGACGCGGCGCTGACTTCGAGCGGACGCCGGCTGGCATTGGCGAAAAGCCTTACGGATGGCGGGCATCCGCTGACGGCGCGGGTGCTGGTGAATCGGGTGTGGATGCACCATTTCGGACGCGGATTGGTCGGCACGCCGGGCGACTTTGGTTTTCTCGGCGAGCGGCCATCGCATCCCGAACTGCTCGACTGGCTGGCGAGCGAGTTTGTGGCGCAGGGGTGGAGTTTGAAGAAGTTGCATCAGCTCATCCTTACGTCGCACGCGTGGCAGCAGGTCGCGACGCGCACGGCCGAGGGCGACCGGATTGATCCGGACAACCGGCTGCTCGGGCGCATGAGCATCCGGCGGCTGGAGGCGGAGACGATCCGCGATGCGATGCTCGCGGTGGGCGGGAAATTGAATCCGAAGCTCTACGGGCCGCCGGTGCCGGTCATGGAGGACGACGTCGGGCAGATCATCATTGGCAAGGAAAACAAGGATGGCGAAGGCAAGCCGGGCGCTTGGATTTCGCTGAACAACGAGGAGTTTCGGCGCAGCCTGTATGTGATCGTGCGCCGAAGCCGTCCGCTGGGTATGCTGGAGGCGTTCGATGCGCCGGTGATGGAGCCAAATTGTGAGGCGCGTAACGCGACGACGGTCGCGCCGCAGTCGCTGATGCTGATGAACAATCAGCAGGTGCTGGCGCTGGCGGAGCATCTGGCGCGTCGCGTGCAGCAGGAGGCGGGCGCGGAGGCGCGGGCGCAGGCGGTGCGCGCGTGGAGCCTGGCGTATTCGGTGCGGCCGAATGAGGCGCAGACGCGCGCTGCAGTCGGGCATCTGGCAGCGCAGACGGCGCATTATCGCGCGCAGGCGGCGAAGACGGTGACGCCGGTCGCGGCGACGGTGGTTGCGACGACGACAACGGCTGCGAGCGCGAAGGCAAAAGCCGCCGAGCCGGTGAAAGCGCTGGAGCCGGAACTGGCGGCGTTGACGAGTCTGTGTCACGCGCTGTTGAGCGCGAATGCGTTTTTATATGTGGATTGAAGTGAACAGAGCGGAGGCGCCCGCGGTGTCCGGAGCGCGGCGTTTACGCCGCTTCGGCGTCCGCATGGAACGAGGGCGCTGGCTGACTCGAACGCTCCCTTCGCGCAGTACGTTGAAGCGGCGTGATCGCCGCGCGCCGGGCGCGACTGTCGTCGCTACGCAACGGCACGTTTGGTTCCTTCAATCCCAACGGGATTGCGTCCTCCAGCCCAGGGTTGCGAGGAACGAGCTACCCTGGGTAACCGGCGGAGAACTCTTCAACCCCAACGGGGTTGCGGCATTGCGTTCGAGCGCTGTGAAGCACTGCCCTGCGGAGCGCGAGCGTCCTCGCCCGCAGCGCGTACGTGAGGAAACTGTGTCGGGAGTAGTCGGGAATCTTCGCGAGTGTGAAGCCGCTGCGGGCGGCGACGCCCGCGCTCCATTTCGCAAACTGCGATTGGTCTTTTTGCCCTCCCGCTGGGCCGCAACCCCGTTGGGGTTGAGCAACTCTCCGGCAGCTACCCAGGGTAGCTCGTTCCTCGCAACCCTGGGCTGGAGGCCAGAATCCCGTTGGGATTCAGCTTCCGTTTTTTCGCTAAACCTCCGCACTGACCGCGCCCCCGTATGAACCCCGATTCCCATTCGCTTTCCAACCGCCGGCATTTTCTCGCTTCGAGTTCGATGGGTCTCGGGTCGGTGGCACTGGCGTGGCTGCTGAACGAGCAGGGCTTGCTCGCCAAGCCCGTGAAACCGGACGCCACGCGCCGGGCCTTTGATCTCGCGCCGAAGCAGCCGCACGCGACGCCGCGGGCGCGCGCGATGATTTCCCTCTTCATGCAGGGCGGGCCGAGTCACATGGATTTGCTCGATCCGAAGCCGGAGCTGGAGAAGTGGGACGGCCAGAAATTTCCGGGCGAGATCAAATATGACAACGCGGCGCAGGCCAGTTCGAAGGTGCTCGCGAGTCCGTGGAAATTTCAAAAGCGCGGGCAGTGCGGAGCGGAGGTTTCCGAGTTGCTGCCGCATCTGGCGGGGATCGTGGATGACATCACCATCATCCGCTCGATGCACACCGGGGTGAACAATCACGGGCAGTCAATCAACGCGCTGAACACGGGCCGCGTGCTTGCCGGACGGCCGACGCTGGGGAGTTGGCTGACGTACGGGCTGGGCGCGGAGAATCGCAATCTGCCGGCTTATATCGCGCTCACCGACCCGCGCGGGCTGCCGGTGCTGGGAGTCGAAAACTGGTCGAATGGCTGGCTGCCGTCGTTGTTTCAGGGGACGGTGATCCGGCCGCGTGAGCCACGGATTTTGAACCTTGATCCGCCGGAGCAATTGCGTGGTGCGGCGCAGGAGAACTATCTTGGCTTCCTCGAGCAGTTGAACCGCGAGCATCTGGCCCAGCGCGCGGGCGAGCTAGATTTGGAGGCGCGCATCGCGAGCTTTGAGCTGGCGGCGCGGATGCAGACCGCGGCGCGCGAGGCGCTCGAGTTGACGGGCGAAAGTGAGGCGACGCGGAAGCTTTACGGGCTGGACGATCCGGCGACGGCGGAGTTTGGAACGCGGTGTTTGATCGCGCGGCGGTTGATCGAACGTGGGGTGCGCTTTGTTTCGGTGTACACGCGCAACCAGTTTTGGGATCACCACGGGAGCATCCTCACGTCGCTGCCGGCGTCCTGCAAATACGTGGACAAACCGGCGGCGGCGCTGGTCACGGACTTGAAGGCGCGCGGGTTGCTCGACAGCACGATCGTGCATTGGGGCGGGGAAATGGGGCGGCTGCCGGTGGTGCAGAACGACGCCGGACGGGCGAAGGTCGGGCGCGATCACAACACGTACGGCTTCACGATGTGGGTGGCGGGCGGCGGGTTCAAGGGCGGGCACATACACGGCGCGACCGATGAGTTTGGGCATCGTGCGGTGAAGGACGTGGTGAATCACTACGACTATCACGCGACGTTGCTGCACTTGTTCGGGTTGGATGCGAAGGGCCTGGCATTCAAGCGCAACGGCACGGACCAGACTTTGGTGGAGGATGCGCGGGCGCGGGTGGTGTCGGAGCTTTTGCGGGGTTAATCCACTTTCCTTCAGAGGAGCGGGTTCTTGTGGACCGCGGCGACGCGATGGATTCAGAGAGGATCCGAGGAATTGTTGGTGGATCGAGCGTCGGACGGAGGAGTGCCGGATTTTTTGGCTATTTTTCGATCCGGTAGAGGTCGGTTTTGGTGCGGAGGTAGAGGGCTTTGCCACTGATGGCGGGGGACGCCATGAGGCCGGAAGGGAGGCTGTTCGTGGCGATTTTTTCGAGTTTGTCGCCGGGCTTCACGACGGTGGTCACGCCTTGCTGGCTGCAGAAGAAGAGGTGTCCATCGGCGTAGATGGGGGAGGCGGAGTATTCGCCGCCGAGGCGTTCGGCCCAGACTTCGCGGCCGGTTTTGGCGTCGAGGCAGGTGAGGATGCCGCCGTCGGAGATGACGTAGAGGCGGCCGTTCACGAAGATGGGGGAGGGCTTGGCGGGGGCTTGTTTGGTGATTTTCCAGGCGACGTGGGATTTGGTGACGAGGCCCTGGCCGTCGGGGCGGATGGCCCAGAGTTCGGGTTTCATGTAGCCGGTGGCGATGTAGAGGAGGCCGTCGCCATAGACGGGGCGGGGGACGTTGGAGAAGCCGGGGACATCAACGGCCCAGATCTCGGTGCCGGATTTGGGGTCGAGGCCGCTGACGCGGAAAGCGCCCATGCTGATGAGTTGATCGCGTCCTCCGACCTGGATGATTTCGGGGGTGTGATAGGCCTTGCGGAGATGGAAGTTTTTGGCGGCGAGTTCGCGGGCGTTGCTGCGGATGGATTTCCATTTGAGGTCGCCGGTATTTTTATCGAGGGCGGCAACGTATTGCTGTTCGGTACCGTCGCACGTGAGGATGAGGAGGTCGCCGTAGAGCAGGGGGGAACTGCCGGGGCCGTTTTTGTCGTGGTCGTGTTTGAGGGCGGTGTTTTTCCAGAGGACTTTGCCGGTGGCGGTGTCGAGGGCGGCGACGCCGTACATGCCAAAGAATACGTAGGCGCGGCCGGGTTCGAGCACGGGGGTGGGGGAGGCGTGGCTGTTGAGGGCGTGTTTCTCCTCGGGGGCTTCGACGTAGAAGATTTCGGTGGAGTGGAGGAGTTTGCCGTTGGATTGGTCGAAGCAGACGGCGCGGAGTGATTTGCCGTTGTCGAGGGCGGTCTGCATCCAGATCTGGTTGCCGAGGATGACGGGTGAGGACCAGCCTTCGCCGGGCACGGCGGTTTTCCATTTCACGTTCTGGGTGTCGCTCCAGGCGAGGGGTAGGCCGGTGGCGTCGGAATGGCCGCTGCCGTGTGGACCTCGGAATTGCGGCCAATCGGTGGTGGTGGCGGCGTGGGCGGGGTTGCCGGCGAAGCCGAGCGCGAGGGCGAGGGCAAGGGCGGCGATGCGGGCGGTGGTGAAATGGCGGGTGGGATTCATGAGTATGTCGGCGGTGCAGCGGGATTGGGCGCAGCGTTGGCCGGGTAGAGAGACGGCGGGTGGGAGGGGCGATTCAATGGCGGGGTGGGGTGGAGGGCAGGGAGAGCAGGTATTTGGGAATGCGATCGGCGGGTTCGGTGAGTTTGAGATTCTGGACAATCGATTTGGCTTTGGCGAGGGGCACGTGCCCGGCCAGTCGCATGAAATCGAGGGTGTTCAGCGCAGCGAGGGTCTCGTAAAGCGTTCCAGACTTGATGACTTGGGTGAGGACGGGCAGGGCGAGGGAAGACTCGCCGAGGAAGCCGAGGGCTTCGGCGGCGGCGATGCGGACGTCGGCCCAGTCGTCTTTGAGGAGGGCTTGCAGCCGGGCTTTCGCCGTTTCGGCCTTGTTCTGGAGGATCAAGCAGCCGGTGGCGCCCCAGTAACGAATCACGGGATGGGGATCGTCGAGGGCGGAGAGCAGGTCGGGGAGGAAGCGGGGATCGCGGGAAGTGGCGCGTTCTGCGAGTTCGAGGATGCGGGGCAGGGGATAGGCGTCGCTGCGGGCGTAGTCGTAGAGGGTGCGATCGCCGGCGAGGCGTGCGCCCATGCCTTCGGGAATGAAGCCCGTGTCGCGGGTGGCGAGGAGTTCGGCGCGCAGGGTGGCGCGCAGGGCCGCAAGCCGGGTGGCGTGGCGGGGATCGGAGGCGAGGTTGTGGAGTTCGTGGGGGTCGGCGGCAATATCGTAGAACTCCTCGGGGGATTTGGGTTGCCAGTAGGCGGACTGGACGTCGTTGCAGCGGCCGGCGGTGAACTCGGCGAACCACGATCGCATGCTGGGCTGGACCTGGAACGGGTAGCTGTAGTGCTGGCCCCAGGGCCGGTGCGGGCTGAAGTTGCGGACGTAACGGAAGCCGGCGTCTCGAACGGCACGTGTGGTGTCGTAGCGTTCGTCCATGCGGCCGCGATAGAGCAGAACGTGTTCACGGGGGGCGGACTGCTTTTCGCCGAGGAAGGGGCGGCCGTCGTAGTGGGCGGGAACGGGCACGCCGCAGAGGCTGAAGACGGTGGCGGGAAAATCGACGAAGCTTACGAGGCGTTCCGACCATTCGCCGGGCTTTGCCGGTGCGAGGCGGGCCCATTTGGCGGGGAAGCGGATGATCAGAGGTACGCGGGTGCCGGAGTCGTGGAGGTTGCGTTTGCCGCGGGGCAGCGCGCCGCCGTGATCGCTGTAGTAGAAGACGATGGTGTCGTCGGCGAGTCCGTGTTTGTCGAGTTCATCGAGCAGCGCGCCGGCCTGGGTGTCCATGGTGGTGAGTTGGTCGTAGTAATTGGCCCAGTCGCGGCGGATTTCGGAGGTGTCGGGGTGGTACGGGGGGAGGCGGATTTTCTCGGGCGGGATGCGGAAGGTGGATTTTGCAGGCTTGGGTGCGACCTGGCTCTCGTGGCTGGAACCGAGGTTGAAAACGGCGAAGAAGGGTTGTCCCGCGGCGCGGTTGAGGTAGTGCGCGCGGTTGCTGCTGTCATCCCAGGGCTTGCGGGCGTTGGCGACGTTGTAATCGGTTTTGGCGTTGTTTGAGCAGTAGTAGCCTGCGGCGCGGAGGTGTTCCGGGTATAGTTTGAACGAGTCGGGGATGGTCACGCGGCTGCGGTGATGCTCCACGCCGAGGGTCGTGGCATACATGCCGGTGATGAGAGTTGTGCGGGCGGCGGAGCAGACGGGGGCGTTGGCAAAGGCGTTCCGGTAGCGAACGCCCTGGGAGGCGAGGCGGTCGAGATTGGGCGTGTGGGCTTGGGAATCGCCGTAGCAGCCGAGGTAGGGGCTGTTGTCCTCGCTGGTGATCCACAGAATGTTCGGCCGGTCGGCGGCGTTGGTGGTGGCAGTCGTGATGAGGACCAGGATGATCAGCAGGATGGCGGGAAATCGACGTCGCGGGGAGAAGGGCATATTGGGTAACAGACGCATCGAGGCGAGGGAATGTTACGCGGAATACGGGGTTCGGCGGATTCTGGATGGCCGAGCGGGAGGAGTGGGAACCGCAGGGTTGTGACGCGGCCGTCGGGGTCACAGGTGCTCGCCGGCGAGGACGTCCTTTTCGTTGAGCGGCAGCGGGAAGGGTTCCAGCGGCATCGGTTGGTCGTGGTCGAGGAAGGCGCGGCAGACGGCGAAGAAATCTGCCTTGGTGGTGACGCGGCGGATTTGGTGGAGAAACTGTCCGGCAGGGTCCACGCCGAGGCCGAGGAAGTTCAGGTACTTTTTCATCTTCTGCACCTGCGCGCTTTCGCGGACCACGGCGGGCGAGGCGGCGTCGAACAGTTCGTAAACGTAACGGAGCACGTCGTGGCCGCGCGGGGTGAACGGGGGTTCGCCGCGCAGGTGCTGACGGATTTGGTGGAACAGCCAGGGATTGCGGATGGCACCGCGACCGATCATGAGCCCGCGTGCGCCGGTGAGTTGCAGGACTTCCTGCGCCTTGCCTGCCGAATAGACGTTGCCATTGGCGATTACGGGGCAGGGCAGGGCGGCGACCGCGCGGGCGATGAATTCGTAGTGAACCTCGCTGCGGTACATCTCGAGGACGGTCCGCCCGTGGACGGTGAGGAGGTCGATCTGGTGGCGGGCAAAAATGGGGAGCAATTCTTCAAAGACGCCGGGGTGGTCGAAGCCGATCCGGGTCTTGACCGTGAAGCGGGTGGTGACGGCCTGGCGCAACGCGCCGAGGATGGCGTCGATGCGGGCGGGTTCGCGGAGGAGGCCGCCGCCGGCGCATTTGCGATACACCACGGGCGCGGGGCAGCCGAGGTTCAGGTCGATGGCGGCGACGGGATGGCGCTGCAATTCGCGCGCGGTGCGGACCAGCGCAGGGATGTCGTTGCCGATCATCTGGGCCACGACCGGGCGGCCGGTGGGATTGTGGACGATGGACTCGAGGATGTGGCGATCGAGGTTGGAGTTGCTGTGGACGCGAAAATACTCCGTATAGTAAACGTCCGCGCCGCCATAAGCGGCCATCAGCCGCCAGAAGGGCAGGTCAGTCACATCCTGCATCGGTGCCAGCGCGAGGATGGGCGCCGGGGCGGCGAGGACTGAATCGAGCGATGGGTGGGCGTTCACGCGGTGAGGGGCCGGTGGCCGGGTCAGGATGGGTAGCCGCGGCGCACGAAGTTCTGGATCACCTCGATCTCGGCGAGGCCGGCGATGGTGTGGGCCTTGGTAAATTCGTGCCATTCGATGTGCAGGCCGTCGGCCTTGAGGAGGTTGATTTGTTCGCGCACCTCGGCCAGCGGGATGAGCGGGTCCAGCGAGCCGTGGGTGACGAGGAAGCGCTGCCGGGTGGCGACCGGCGAGAGTTCCTTGAGGAGTTGCTCGGGTTGATGCACGTAGCCGCTGATGCCGATCAGGCCGGCGAATTCATGCGGGTAGCGCGCGCCCACTTCGAGGGTCATCAGGCAGCCTTGGGAAAAGCCGAAGAGGGTCGTTTGCCCGGTGGGAAAACCTTGTGCGCGCAGGTCGTCGAGCAGGCGGAAGAGCAGCGCGCGGCTGCGGATAATCCCCGGGCCGGGTTCATCGGCGAAGTCGTACCAAGAGTAGCCGCTGAAGTAGGTGTCGGGCGCGTTGACGAGCAGGTAGTTCATCCACCGAAGTTCGAGGGTGGGCGGCAGCCAACGGTAGCCTTCCATGCTGTCGCCGAGGCCGTGCAGGACGATCATGAGGCGGCGCGATTGCGGGTCCGACGCGGGTATCAGTTCCGTTTTCAACATGGCAGGACTTTGTCGAAACGATGGCGGGGAGGAAAGAAGATGTGGATTGGCGGGCGCGTCCCTGGTTTCGGAGCCGGCCGGTGCGAAGGTGGGGCAGCCCCGCCAGGGTGACTCCGGCTACGTGGCGGGATTATCCAAGGGCGGGAACGGGCTGGCGGCGAGCTTGACGCGCGGGAAACGGGCCTTGGCGGAGCGGTTGCGGGGCCTGGTGGCGACGCGGCCGGGGGATGCCGCGAGGTTCATCAATTCCTCCTGGCTGCGATGCCGGGCGCCGCCACGGCGGACGGGCACCCGCTGCCAGGTGCCGTCAGCTTGCAGCAGGCGCGCCTTGACGTTGTCGGCCAGGGGCAGGTCGAGCAGTTCCTGGCGGACACGTTCGCGGAGGTTGCCGTCCTCGATGGGGAAGACGGTTTCGATGCGCCGGAAAAAGTTGCGGGGCATCCAGTCCGCGCTGCCCACGTACACTTCTGGCTGGCAGGCGTTTTCGAAGTAAAAAATGCGGCTGTGTTCGAGGAAGCGGTCCACGATGCTGCGCACGGTGATGTGCTCGCTGAAGCCGGGAACCTGCGGGCGCAGGCAGCAGACGCCGCGTACGATGAGGTCGATTTTGACGCCGGCCCGGGAGGCGTCGTAGAGCGCGGTGATGGTCACGGGGTCCACCAGTGAATTCATCTTGGCGATGATGCGGGCAGGCAGACCCTGCCGGGCGTTGGCGGTCTCGCGTTGGATGAGCAGCAGGATGCGATCGTGGAGATCGAAGGGGGCGACGAGCAGTTTGCGGAGGCCCTGAAACTGGCACACGCCGGTGAGGAGGTTGAACAGGTTGGTGGCGTCCTCGCCAAACTCGCGCTGGCAGGTGAGGAGTCCGACGTCGGTGTAAATCCGCGCCGTGGTGGCGTTGTAGTTGCCGGTGCTCAGATGTACGTAGCGGCGGATGCCGTCTTCGTCGCGGCGGATGATCTGGCAGATCTTGCAGTGGATCTTGTAGCCGACGAGTCCGTACACGACGTGGACGCCGGCCTCCTCGAGACGGCGGGCCCAGAGGATGTTGTTGGCCTCGTCGAAGCGCGCCTTGAGTTCCACGACGGCGGCGACCTGCTTGCCGTTTTTGACCGCGGTCATCAAGGCCCCGACGATGCGGGAATCACCGCCGGTGCGGTAGAGGGTTTGCTTGATGGCCAGCACCTGCGGGTCGGTGGCGGCGCGTTCGAGCAGTTCGACAACGCAGTTGAAGTTCTCGTAGGGATGATGCAGCAGGATGTCGCGTTCGCGGATGGCGGCGAAAACATCAGGCTGCTCGCGCAGGGCGGCGGGTGGCGGGGCGACGTACGGCGGGTCGCGCAATTCGGGCGCCGGGTGATCGTCGTAAACGGCCATCAGCCGCGTCGGATTGAGCGGGCCATTGATCACGTAAACGTCGTCGGCGCCGAGATTCAGGTAGGCGAGCAACTGGGCGCGGATTGGCTCCGGGCAGGCGCGTTCCACCTCGAGGCGGACGGCGTCGCCTTTGCGGCGGTTGTGCAGTTCGTCCTCGACGGCCTTGAGGAGGTTGTCCATGTCCTCCTCGTCAATGTAGAGCTCGCTGTTGCGGGTCACGCGAAAATCCCAATACCCCAGCAGGCGGGTGCCGGGAAAGAGGTCGCCCAGGTAGTGACCGACAACGTGCGACAGGAAAAGATAGGCGCGGGAGCCGTCGGTACGCGGCAGTTTCAGCAGGCGCGGGAGCAAGCGGGGCACCTGGACAACGGCCAGTTGCTGGCGCAAGCCGCCAGCGTGGGAGGTCTCCAGTTGCACGATGATGTTCAGCGACTTGTTGAGCAGTTGCGGAAACGGGTGCGAAGGATCGATCCCGAGCGGTGTCAGGACGGGGCGGATTTCCGACTGATAAAACCGGTCCACCCACGCCACGTCCGCGGCGGACAGGCTGCCGAACTTCAGAAAATGGATTCCGTTCGCCGCCAGCGCCGGGACCAGTTCGTCGCGCCAGCAGGCGAACTGCTGGTCAACGAGCCGTCGGGCCCGCCGGGTGACGGCCTCGAGGGTTTCGTCCGGGGTCCGGCCATCGACGCTGCGGGTCAGTGTGCCGCTCTCGATTTCCTGCTTCAGATCCGCGACCCGGACTTCGAAGAATTCGTCGAGATTCGAGCCGACGATGCAGAAGAACTTGAGCCGTTCGAGGAGCGGGTGCGACTGGTCGCGCGCCTCGTCGAGGACGCGTTGATTGAACTCGAGCCAGCTCAACTCGCGGTTGAAGAATGGCACCTGATCGGGATTTTCGGCCTCGGCTTCCATAGCACAGGAGGCCGGAGAATAGTCCACCGCACCGGCTTGGCGAGTGACAATTGTGCCTCGAATCCCCGCGTGAATTACCGGCGTTGGAGCGAAATGCGAGCCTCGCCTCCGCGCACGGCGGGTGCCGGCGTGAAGGGCATTGCCTGACGGGGCGGCTCTCGCTGGCTTTCTATTCGGGACCCGCCTTCAACTCCCACTTTTCCCCGAAGAACCCCGCTGCTGCGATTCCGCCGGGGAGTCGCGCGGTCATTGGTTGATTGATGTCCACCACGGCCCAGTCCGGAAGCTTCGCAATTTGCCGCGCGTTGTTCAGATAATCGTATTCGCGGAACGTGAACCCGCTGTTCAAGACGACGTAGCGCTTTGGATTCAGGGGGTTGGGATACACCATCACCGCCACGTGGTTGCCGGCGCTGAAACTTTTCCCGCCCGCCTTCACCGCCTCGGCATCCCACCGGATCGGCAGCTTGTCCGCAATGCGCTTGAGAACCTGGTTGCTCGCGGGATCACCCCACAACACCAGATTGTGCGCAGCGATGTCGGCCTCCGTCACCTTCGTGTCATCCAGCACGCGTGCCTCGCCGCGATATTGGCGGCGCCAGTGGTCGATCGCGTGGGCCTGCTCGGCCGCCACCCACTTGCCCGCCTTTTCGTTCAACGGTTGGCCGGTCGGACGCACCATCACGAAGCTGTCCATGAATGCGTCGTCGATCGGTCCTTGCAAACCGGATCGCTTGGCGAGCGTCCCGTCATCGGCCGCCGCCGCCAGTTCCCAACCGCTCGCACGCTTCCTAAAATGCGCGGTCCACGAACGATCCGACTCCGCATTCGGCGCGTCCACCCTCTTCCCGTCGAGCATAACTGACACCGGCTTGGTGTTGTCGAACGGGGCGTAGCCGGCGGGAATTGCGAGCGTTAGCGCACTTACATTCTTCGTCGTCAGCTTCACGGAATTGCGCCCCGCATCCAGGTCGGCGTCCACGCGCGCGCGTTCCCAATGCTCCTCCAGGCCGTCCACCGTCAGCCAGTGACACTCGTTGTAGCGCAGCGTCCAGGTCGTGAAGCGGATGCTCCGGGGCAGCGGGTTGCGCCCCTTGGTGGCGATGCTGTCGATGCGCCGGTTGATCTCCGTCTTCGCGTCCTTGTGGTAGCTGTGTCCTGTTTTTGGCCCGATGATGTGCGTCAGTTCGATTCCCTCCGCCTTGGCCGCCTTGGCCATGATGTCCGCCGCCTGCTTCTGTTTGTCGTTCTCGCCGCTGTAAGCCACCGTTGGACAGTTGAAGAGATTCAGCGCGTAATCGGTGCAGTCGTACATGTGGTAGAGCTTCTTCTCATACCACGCCGGCTTGACCTCCTCGTTCTGGAAGACCTTGAGAAAATCCGGCGTCTCCGAGAAACCCGCCCCGGGCGCGGCCGCCGCCCACCGGCCGGGATAATGCATCGCGAACTGCCAGCAACCCGCGCCTCCCATCGAAAATCCGCGCACCACCAGCCGGTTGTCGTCAATCGAGTAATACCTCTTGGCATGCTCCAAGGCCTCGAAGAGGTCGATCTCGCCCGCGAATTTGTTCGCGCAGCAGTACCTGCCGTAGAGATGAAGAACCAGCGCCCCCGGCGGAGTGAACTCGCCCGGCGACTTCGACCGGCCGTCGATGAAGCTCAGCTCGCTGAGCGTTTCTCCCCGCCCGTGAATCCAGAAATCCAGCCGCGTCGGGCGCGACGATCCGGTCACGTATCCCGCCGGAATCACCAACCCGTAAGGCTGCACTGAGCCGTCGATCTTCGACTGGTAGCCCCGCACGACCAGTCCGGTCTGGGAAATCCATGGTGATTTGCCTTCGCGCAATGCCTGCGCCCGCTCGCTGCCGGTCTTCAACAAGTTGCGCGCCACGGCCACTTCGTTGGTCTTGAAGAACTCGTCGTACTTCAACGCCCACTCCACCCCCTTGTGATACACCTGCACGTCCGGCAGCAAGTCCAGCAGCACTGGTTTCCCTTTCAGCGAACCCCGCAGCGCCTCGATCTCCCGGCCCAGCGCCGCCACCCCTTTCTCCAGTTCCGCCCGGTCTGCGTCCGCAATTTTGATCCCCGGCGGCGGCACGCGCCGAACTTTGTCGGGCAGATTATCCCCCGGCCCGTCGGCGCGCAGAACATTTGTTCCCAGTGAAACTAAGGCGGCAAGCAGCAGCGTGGTTTTCATAATATTGGCTGAATGCGCGCAGGATACCGGCCTGCCCTTTGGCGGGAAGGAATTTGTTGCCGCCGGCGCCGCGGTCATACCCGACTGTGGAGACGCGATCTTTCGTCGCTTCTCATCCTCGCGATTCCTTTATCCCCCCAAAAAACAAGCGCCGCCGAAATTCTCGGCGGCGCGGCTCCCTGACCTTCGCTGGGCGCAATCTCAGTTCAAGCGCTGCAGCGCTGCAATGCGGTCCTCCAGCGGCGGATGCGACGCCAGCAGCGCCATGAATCCGCCGGTCGGATGGTTGATCTTGAACGCGCTGACCGACTGCGCCCGGTCATCAATCACTCCGCCGCCGCTCGTGATCTGCTGCAGCCGTTGCAAGGCGCTGATCATCGCGTCCTTGCCCTCGAGTTGGGCGGCCATGGCATCTGCGCGGAACTCCCGATAGCGCGAGAACGCCATCACAATCATGCTCGCGAAAATCCCGAGGGCGATCTGCGCCACCATGGAGCCGATGTAATACCCCCAGCCCGGCCCGCTCCGCCGCTCGTCATTGCCGCGCATCGCCTGGTCCAGCGCGTAGCCGATGATTTTCGAGAAAAACACCACGAATGTGTTCAGCACCCCTTGCAACAGCGTCATGGTCACCATGTCGCCGTTGGCGATGTGCGACACCTCATGCGCCAGCACGCCCTCGATCTGCCGCAGGTTCATGCTGTGAATCAGCCCCGAACTGACCGCCACGAGCGCGTTGTTCCGCGTCGGCCCCGTGGCAAAGGCGTTCACCTCGTCGCTCTCGTACACCCCGACTTCGGGCATCGCAATGCCCGCCTTCTTCGATTGTTCACGAATCTTGTCCACCAGCCATTGCTCCGCCTGGCTGGACGGTTGTTCGATCACATGAATCGAATACGACCACTTGGCCATCCACTTCGAGATCGCCAGTGAAAACAGGCTGCCCGTGAATCCCACCACCGCCGAGTACGCCAGCAGCATCTGGTAATTCATCCCCGTCCGCGTCAGGTAGCGGTCCACCCCCAGCACGCTCCCGATCACCGAGATCAGCAGCAGCACCGCCAGGTTCGTCGCGACAAACAACAGTATTCGTTTCATAAGTTTTCCGTCGGGGGGAATTTAAAACGGTTCCCGGGCTTGTCCAGACCAACTGCGCCGGGACGCCCCGGTTTTCCATTGCTCCGCCCGTTCGGTTCTGTTTCATTTCTTCCAGCCGCTGACCACCCGATTCGCACCACCATGTACTTCGGAACCGACTATTACCCCGAGCACTGGATTTTCCCCTACGACGGCTTCGAGGAACAACCCGAAGCCCGCTGGGAGGAAGATGCCCGTCTCATGGCCGCCGCCGGCATGAATGTCGTCCGCCTCGGCGAATTCTCGTGGGGACTCTGCGAATCCGAGGAAGGCAAGTTCGACTTCGCCTGGTTGCGCCGCGCCATGGACGTCCTTGCCGGCCACGGCATGAAGATCGTCCTCGGCACCCCCACCGCCGCACCGCCCATCTGGCTTGCCCAAAAGCATCCGGACATCCTCCCCATTGACGAGCACGGCATGCGCCGCCGCGAAGGCACCCGGCGTGCCTATTGCATGAACAGCAACGTCTATTGGGAGTACAGCCAAAAGATCGTCACCGCCATGGCCGGAGCCCTTGGCGACCACCCGAGTCTCATCGCCTGGCAAGTGGACAACGGCATCGGCCGGCATCACACCGAATACTCGTTCAATCCCGAGACCCGCCGTGACTGGCATGCCTGGCTCGAGGCCAAATACGAAACCATCGAACGCCTCAACGAAGCCATGGGCACCACCTTCTGGGGCCAGAAGGTCACCGCTTGGAATCAAGTGCCCATGCCCATGGCCGCCCCCACTGTCCACAACCCCGCCCTCCTTCTCGACTGGCGCCGTTTCTCCAGCGACACCTGCATCGCTTTCGTCCGCATGCAGGTGGACCTTCTCCACCGCCTCTGCCCCAAGTGCCCCGTCACCACCAATCTCCGCGCCTTCGCCACCCAGTTCGATTACTTTGACATGGCTGAGAGCCTGGATTTCGTCTCCGTGGACAGCGACGAAACCGCCAAAGCCCGCCCCGCCGAAGTTGCCTCCAGCATTGATTTCATCCGCTCCCTCAAAAAACACAACAGCCGCACTCCCAGCGGCGAGGAAGGCTTCTGGGTCATCGAACAAAAGGCCGGCAACGTCAGCTGGAGCGACGTCAATTCCATCGTTCGCCCCGGCGTGGTCCGCCTCTTTTCCTACCAACTGATCTCCCGCGGCGCCAACGGCGTCCTCTACTTCTACTGGCGTCCTCCCCGCATCGGCCCGGAGAAATTCTACGGCGGTGTCCTGCCCCACAGCGGCAAGCCCAACCACCGCATGTACAAGGAAATCCGCCAGCTCGGCAACGAACTCAAGGCCATCGGCCCGATCATCGAGGGCAGCAAAGTCGTCGCAGACGCCTGCATCCTGCACAGCCATCCCAGCGATTGGGCCACCGACAACCCCCTCCGGCCCAACAAGCATTACAATCAGCACGACGTGATGCACTTCTTCCACAGCGCCCTCCACGGCCGCAACATAATGGTCGATTTCGCCCGCCCGTCCGACGATCTTTCCGCCTACAAACTCGTCATCATCCCCGGTCTTCAGCTCCTCTCCGGTACCGAGGTCGACGCCCTCAAGCTCTACGTGTACAATGGCGGCACCCTTATCGCCACCTGCCACACCGGGCTCGTCGATGAACACCACATCGTCCCCAACACCGGCCTTCCCTTCGACATGACCGACCTCTTCGGCATGGAGGTTACCGAATGGGACGTCATCCCCCCCGGCGAAGACAATCAACTCTCCGTCCGCACCGTCATCCCCACCACCGCCAGCCACCCCGCCCGCCTTTGGTGCGACCTCCTGGATGTCCGTGAAGCTCAGGTCCTCGCCACCTACGGGCGCGACTTCTACGCCGGCAGTCCCGCCATCACCATGAACGAATTCGGCGCCGGCAAGGCCATCTACGTCGGCACCGTCAGCCACCAGTTCTTCTACAACGACCTCATCGCCTGGGCCCGCGGCCTCTGCAACATCGCTCCCTACTTCCGCGTCCCGGACACTGTGGAACTTTGCATCCGCCAGAAGAACGGCCAGCGCTTCATCTTCCTCCTCAACCATCAGGCCATCTCCGTCCGCCTCCAGTTCTTCAAACCCGTCCACGACCACATCAGCGCCACCGACATCAGCGGTCCCTACGACCTCGCCGCCCACGGCGTCCTTGTGATCTCCGAGAAAGAAACCTGATTCCGCGCCAACCCGCGACCAGGCGCCGGGCCGCGATTCTCTGTCGGAACTACCCTCCAAACGGCCGCAAAACCCTCCCGCCCGGCCACCGACTCAACCTCGCTCCCTGCGCATCCCCCACCGGCTTGAACCCGAATCTCAAAGCAACCGCCAAAGCCTGGCACGCCTCCCGCC
>CAZUUP010000017.1:20443-25177 GCA_964623105.1 uncultured Akkermansia sp. | reverse complement strand
GGGGGGGGGCGGGCGGGAGGGGGGGCGCGGTTGCCGGGATGGTGGGGGGGGTGGTGGACGGGGGGATGGTTCAAACCGGCTCTGGCGGCGTTGGCGCTGGTCGCGGCGGGCGGTGCGGTGGCGGTGCAGTTCCGCAGCCAGCAACGGGTGGTCATGGCGCAGGGTGCGGCGGCGGTTTCGCTGGCGGCGCGGGTGGCGGATTTGAAATTGATGAAGGATTTCGAACCGATCCATCGCCTGGGTGCCGTGCCAAAAACGTGGGTGGATGAGGATTTGCTGGCGGCATTGGAACCGGGATTTGCTCGATGAAACTCGCGGCGGCAATGGTGGTGCTGGGTATTTCGGCGGTTGCGGCCTGCGCGCAGGTGGCTCCGGCGGTGCCTGGATCGACGGGCGTCAATGCCGTTGCCGGGGGCGGTTCGACGCCGATTGATTTTTTCCGACAATTGCTCGGGGCCCCGGCGATGGTGAGGGAAGCGCTGCTCGCGACCCGGCCAGCGGCCGAGCGCGCGGTGCTGCTGGCAAAGGTCCGGGAGTATGAGGCGCTGCCGCCGGCGGAGCGGGAATTGCGGCTGAACGCGACCCAGATGCGCTGGCATGTGAAGGTGCTGCTGGCAACCGAGGCCCCCCGCCGGCGCGAGTATCTGGCGGGTCTGCCGCCAGTGGAACGGGCGGTGCTGGAGCGGCGGTTGAAGGATTTGGAGTTGCTGCCGGCGCGGTTGCAGACCGAGGTGCAGCAGAGCCGGACGGTAATCCATTATATTTCGCGGCCCGAGCCGGCGGGGCCGGCAATGCCGACGATGCCTGTCGCGCACCGGCCGGCGATGGCCACCAGCGCGGCTCGCGATCCCCGGCGGGTGACGGTCGAGCAGTTTCGGCGGTTTTTTGAGTTGAACGAACGCGAGCGCGCCAGGGCGCTTGAGCGGTTGTCGGATTCGGAGCGGCGAAGCCTGGAGCAATTGATGCAGGATCTGGACAGCCTGCCGCCGTCGGTGCGGACGATGTGCATGGATGCGCTGCAAAAGTTTGCCACGCTCGCGCCGGCGGAACAGGCGGAGTTTCTGAAAAGTGCGCGACGCTGGCAGGGAATGGCACCGGCGGAACGCGAGACTTGGCGGGATTTCGTAAACGAGATGCCGCCGTTGCCGCCCGGATTCGGGGAGCCGCCGTTGCCCCCGGGGTTGGAGCCGGGTGACGGGCAGTCGTCCGCACCGCCGCTGCCTCCGCTGCCGAAATGACGGTGTTGCGGGTGCCATCAGTCCGGGCTGGGGTCCGGGTCGGGTGGAAGAGAACCCATTCGACTGCCGGTCGGCAGCCGCACTTTTGCCCGTTCGATTTGAAAAGTGTGTTGGGTGGTGTGGACTCCCGGCTGCGGTGGCGCGGTTCAATCCGCGGATAATGCGGCGGTGGGAAGTTTCGATGCGGCGGAAATTGCCGTTGACCCTCGGGGCGGCAATTAACTAGTCTCCGGCTCGCAATTCCGTTTAAACCAAACATCAAATCAACATGAGCAATACCGTTGTTCCTCTCATCAGCTCCAGCGTGGCTGGTCCGCTGGGCGTTCTGCATCTCCCCCGTCTTTGGCTGAAGGTCTCCCTCGAAGCGCGTGGCAAGCTGGCTGCCGGTTATCCGGGGCTCGGCAAGGGCTATGACTCGATGGTGTGCGCGGCGCTGAACCTGAATCCGGATGCGGTGAAGAAGTTCATCGCCGACTCGCGTCCGACGTATCCGCAGTTTGAGGCGTGGATCAAAAAGCAGCCGGGCGTGAAGCTCGACAAGGCGACGATCTACAAGAACAACGCGGCGATCATGGGTTACATCCATGACGACGGCACCCGCAAGTCGATCCTCGGGGCGAGCGGCATTCCGGACGATGGCTCGGTGAACCCGGGCGCGGTGGACCTGAACAACATCGACGACTGGTTCGAGTTGCATCAGGCGGAGCTGAAGTAATTCGGCCGTCCAGATTCTCATGACCGGCGCGGACGCAAGTTCGCGCCGGTTTTGTTTTTTGGTGGAAGGGGTGCCTTGTCCGACGCCGCCCCGTTTGGCGGATGTTTGCCGCGTGGAGCCTCGGGAGCGGAATGTGCGATGGGTGGTGAAGTGCGGGGCGGGCGCGGGCGTCGATTGAAGGAACCTCACACAATCAACGATGAACACCACGGACTATCTTTTTCCAAACCGGCTGACGCGAAGGGACTTTTTGAAACTGGGCGGGGCGGTGGTGGCGGCGGGGGTTGTGCCGACGGGAATCGGGGCGGAGGACAAGGTTCCGGTGCGGCTGGGGAGCGGACATTTTACGTACACGCTGGACGAGAATTGGGGGCGTCTGCCGGCGGGGATGCAGTATGGGTTGGGATGCGGGGTGGTGTGTGATTCGCAGGACCGCGTGTATGTGACGAGCCGGTCGGCGAGTCCGTGCGTGGCGGTGTTCGAGCGGGACGGCAAGCTGCTGGAGACGTGGAGCAAGGATTTCGGCGACCGGATCGGATACACGCCGCAGCAGGTGGCGGGGACGGCGCATTGCGTTTATTGGAGCAAGGAGGGGAAGGACGAGTTCCTGTATTTCACGGAGAATGTGGCGGGCGGGGGCAAGGACAAGGACGGCAAAGCGCTGCCGGCGCTGGGGAAGCGGGTTTACAAAACGGACCTGCACGGCCGGGTGTTGTACACGATCGGGAACGTGGAGAAGCCGGGATCGACGGCGCAGAAGTTCGACTGGACGAATCCGACGGATGTCGCAGTGGCGCCGAACGGGGACATTTACGTGGTGGACGGCTACGGCAGCCAGCGGGTGAGCCGGTTCGACAAGAATTGGAAGCACCTGAAGACGATCGGTGCGCCGGGCAAGGGGCACGGACAGTTCAGCACCTGCCACGGGGTGTGGGTGAACACAATCAAGGCGGAGCCGGAGGTGTACATCGCCGACCGGGCGAACCGGCGGTACGAGGTTTACTCGCTTGAACTGGAGTACAAGCGGACCATCGAGGGTGATTTCGTCCGCAATCCGTGCTGCTTTTATCAGCACAAGGATCACCTCTACATTCCGGACCTCGCGGCGATGGTCACGATCATTGACGAAAGCGACAAGCCGGCGGCGAGGCTGGGCGACGGGGCGAAGGTGCCGAAGGAACAGAAAGGGACGCGTCCGGAGTTCATCGCGCCGCACGCGTTGTGCGTGGATTCGCAGGGGAGCCTGTATGTGGTCGAGTGGGTCGGCAATGGCCGGGTGCGCAAATTCAAGCACACGCCGCAGGCGTGATGGCGGGTGGGTTGATTCGCTAATGCGTCACGACAATCGAGATGGCGGTCGAGGCGGCCACGAAGGGGCGCAAATGGAACAAGACAGAGGGTATCAACACGGTTGATCGCCCGCGCAGTAACTCACCCAGCGGGGTAGCAAACCCGTTCCACTTCGATTTCCAGACGCGTCAGCTTCTTGGGCCTTCCCCAGCCCTGTTATGCAATCGTGACTGCCGCATTCGGGCAAAATGAACGATTGCTGTTCGAAGCCTGACAAGCGTCCCGGACCGAGGTTACGTTTTCGCGCATGACCGGCCTCGACAGCTTTTCGGCAGCCTCCCATTGCGCCGCGTCGCCGATGACAGGCCGAACATGGGGCTCGGACAAAATCATCTGCCGGCGACGGGCATTCGCAGTCGGGCTGGTCTTCGCGGCGGTGGTTTCGACATCGGCGTTGGCGGCGGAGGGCGCCGAGGCGTTGATGAGTTTCACGGCTGCGTATGGCGAGTTGCTCAAACAATTTCCGGAGGCCCATCAAGGGCGTGGCCCGGATCGGGGCGGTCCCGAGGGGGACATCGCGGATCAGCCAATGACCTACGGATTGGTCCTGTCCGCCGAGGCGCTGCGGTGGCGGGCGCAGCCGGATGACGAGGCGAAACGCCGCGTCCGTCTCGCCACGCGCTGGCTCATGGACAACAGCCGGCTCGCGCCGGATGCCCTGCCAGGCTGGGGTTTGCCGCATGCGTGGAATGAACGGCCGAAGCACACCGCCTACACGATCACCACGGCCATCGCGGTGGAGGGCTTGCTCGACGCCTTGACGCTGAAGGAATTTTGGTCGGTCACGGAGAGCCGCGAGATCGTCGAGTTGGTGCGGCAGGTGGGCGAGCGCTGGTGCAAGGATGTGTGGGTCGAGGGTCTGGGCGGCGGCTATTTCAATTACAGTCCGCACGACACGAAGCCGGGATATTTGTGCATCAATGCGCCGGCCATGTTCGTTGGGGCGCTGGCGCGCTTCGTTCATGAGCAGGAAAAGCTTGTTCCGGCGGACGCGGTGAAGTTGTTCCGCGCGCGCCTGGACGCCTTTGCGCAGACGGCGATAGCCACCGCGACGCTGCGCGGGGGCGCGCCCTACTGGGATTACATCGCGCCGCCGAACAATCCGGTGAAATTCCAGCGGCCCAACGATCTGGTGCATCAGGCGTACATCATCTGGGGGTTGGAGAATTATCGGGCGGCGGGCGGCGGGGTGAAGCTGCCGTGGACGCAGGCGCAGGCGCTCGCGTCGATGGATCGGTTTTGGAAGGATGGCACGCTGCGGTTTTTCGCGCAGGACGAAGCCACAGTGAAGCCGGGCAATCGCGAGGCCCCGGCGAATTTGTGGGGCACTGGCATGTTGCTGGCGAGCTACGGGCGGTGGGGTTCGGCGGAGCAAAGCCGACGCTGCTTCGAGGCGATCTGCAAATCGTACGGACCTTTCCCGCGGATGCG
>CAZUUP010000017.1:16064-20343 GCA_964623105.1 uncultured Akkermansia sp. | reverse complement strand
CGACACGCGTTTATGAAATCATCCTGCGCCCGTTTCCTCCCCCGACGCTCCCGTTGTGTTTTGCTCTGCTCCGGGTTGGCGTTGCTCGCCGCTGGATTGTTGCTGGCGGGTGCGGCGTCTGCGCGCGCGCAGGCATCGGTGCAAGGGCAGGGGAACCTGCTGCGCAATGGGAATTTCCAGGATGACTGGCTGACGATGTTGCCAGAGTTGAAGAACCATCACTGGAATTACACGACCGAGGTTTTCAATCGGCGCGATTACAATCCCGACGCGTGGCGGCTGACGGGGAAATGGGAGTGGCGCGACGCGGACAAGCCGCGCGGCGAGCGGCGCGTGGTGCTGAGTTCGGGTTCGCGGGCGGCGCAGGCGGTGAACTGGGTGACGGTTCACAATCCGAAGAAGCTGGTGGGCTGGCCGGACGCGGGCGGTTTCCCGGAAGCGCAGGCGCAGCGCAGCACGAACGCGCTGGCGCTGGTGCGGGACGTGACGTTCGCAGTGCGGTTGACGGCGCAGGACGTGCCGGCGGGCGCGGTGACGCTAACGATTTCGTGGCTGAGCACGGAGGCGAATCTCGGGTGGAACGAAGACCAGGCGGCGCGGGCGCGGATCGTGAGCGCGAGCGTGACGGTGCCGGAGGGAACGTACGCGGGGAAGTCAGTCGAGGTGAAATTGCCCGCGGCGGACTGGTTTGCGGCGGCGCAGAAGGAGAAGGATTTCGCGGGCAAGGGCGCGCTGCTGCCGATGTCGCTCGGCGTCGAGATCAGCTACGCGGCGGGGAAGAACGGGACGGTGGAATTGCTCGAAGCGGCGGTGACCGAGCCGGGGCCGGGCGGGGCGAATGTGCTGCCGTTCGGCGGCTTCGAGCCGGATGGCGCGGAGTATCCGAAGGGCTGGTCGCGGGCGCAGCGCTACCGGTATTTTCCGCCGGGGATTTATTACATCTTCAACACCTGGCACAACGCGAACTCGGACAATCGCGGCACGGTCGAGCGGGATTCGCTGGTGCCGCACGGCGGGAAGGGTTCGCTGCGGATGACGGTGCCGACAGGCGACGAGGTGTGCGTGACGAGCGACGCGGTGGCGCTGAATCAGACCGCGCCGCGCCTGATCGAGGTGCGGGCGTGGATCAAGACGCATCAGTTGTGCATGTTGCAGCTCGACGCGGAGGACGAGGGCGGGAAGCGGCTGAACGGCTACAATTTCATCCAGAAAAATCCGCTGTCGTTCGGCACGGAGGACTGGCGGCTGATCCGGCAGGTGTTCGCGCCGACAGCGCCGGTGAAATCGATCCGGATCAAGCTGTGTGCGCGCGGGATGAACGGGTTCACGCTCGCCGGCACGGGGCATCAGCCGCAGCAGAACGCTGCGGGCGTGGTGTGGTGGGATGACGTGGCGGTGTTCGAGCCGGAGAGTTCGGCGGCGGAGCTGCAGGCGCGCGGGGTCGTGGTCGCGCCGCCGGTGCCGACGGAAAGGGGACCGCATTTGGAAAAGCTGGATTTGGGTGAGCAGTTGATGGGGAGGAATTTTCTAACTGCGGAGTTGGTGAACTCCGGGATCGAGCAACAGCTGAATTTGCAGATCGAGGGTGCGCCCGGTACCCCGGTGTCATACATGATTTCCCGTGCCGGATCACGGGTGCCAGTCCGATTGCCTTATGATCTCGACCGGGCTGGACGGCCGTATGCGGAACTGATGTTTAATCTGGTTTTGCGCGATGACCGGAAAGCGCTAGTGGCCTCGTCGCTTTCTCCGGTTTCGACCTGGACCGTCCCGCTGGATTTGGAGCTTGGTTCCATTTACTTGCAGCCGGAGCAAAAGCAGTTCGTGCGTGTGAATCTCGGGCTGACACACGCGGAACTGACACGCGTGAAGGAGCTGCGGCTCGAAGTCCTGCGGCGCGGCACAAGCGAAGTGCTGAAAACCTTCACGGTGCCCGCGACGCCCGAGGCCATCGCGCAACAGCGGGCGAAAATTCCCGTCGGGATGCTGGATGATTTGCGCAACCTGCTGGTCACGGAACTGGATGTGTCGTCCCTCCCGTTGCAGCCGTTCGCCGATCCGCAACGTAACTGGGTGCTGCGCGCGAGCACGGTCGATGCCGCGGGCAAGACGACGTGGAGCGTGTTGTCGGCGCCGTTTTGCCGGCAGGCACACGACGGGCCGCAGCCGGCCATCGAGTCGGTGCGGATCAATGAACACGGGGATTTTCTCATCAACGGGAAGCCGTGGATGCCGTGGGGCGTGACGTACGGACACAACCCGGTTTACGACGGCCCGGCCGAGTCGGGAAAATATTACGACCTCGCGAATCTGAAGCCGTGGGGACTCTACGACCGGCACGGCGGCAACCTGGGCACGCGGGCGCTGTGGGACGCGAATTGCTCGCGCCACGTCGAGGGCGGGAAGTTTGTGCCGCGGGCGCAATTGGAGAAGCTCTGGGAGGGCGGGCTGTACGCCTCGACGGTCTTCCTCCCACCGGGGGCAAAGCCGTGGCCGACTGAGCATCTGACCTACCTGCGCACCGCGCCGATGGTGGCGGCGGTGTCGCGCGGACCCGAGGAGGCGTTCGCGTATTACACGGCGATGACGCCGAAGCAGCTCGACGAGCTCAAGGTGGAGGTCGAGCAACTCCGCGCGGCCACCGGCAAGCCGGTGATGACGGGGCACGGCGGCTATTGGAACCGTCTCGAGTTCGAGCGCGCGCCGTTCTTCGACATCTACGATCCCGAGACGGAGCCGTGGTATCCCGCGCCGGTGCACACGGATTTACGCCCGCTGGTCGAGGGCAAGAAACAGGTCGTGTGGCTGCGGCCGCAGATGTACGAGAGCGTGCCGTACGAGCGTTGGCGCTATCACGTCTTCGTCGAACTGATGCGCGGGACGCGCGGCTGGCAGTTGGCGCACGGGCCGGCAGACCCTTCGACGTTTCGCGGATTGCACGGGGAGCTGCGGCACTTGCAGCCGGCGATTTATTCCCACGAGGCGCCGCCGGTCGTCACGATCGCGCCGGGCGTCGAGCACATGGTGCGCAAGGTCGGCGGCAAGACGACGATCATCGCGGCGACGACGCATGGGCTGACGTTTGGGAATTGGCGCGTGGCGGCGGCGACGGAAATGGCGGGCGGCGCGCGGGCGCGGGTGACGGTGGATCCGCATATTTTCCGCGATGAATCCGACGGCTATCACGCGACGGGCGAGCCGGATTCCTTGCGCTGGGTGCCGCACGGCATCGCGTATTTGCCCGATGCGAAGAGGTGGCCGGCGGGCAGCAAGCTGGTGACATGGGTGAAGTTGGATCGCGCCGCGACGCCCAAGGGCGTGATGGCGCTGGTGAAGGCGGACGGTCGCTGGACGCACGCGGCGACGTGGGGCGCGATGGATTTGGAAGGGCTGCGCGCGAACAACGAGCGGGCGTTCTGGTTTCTCCGGACGTTTTACCGGCACGCGCGCGGTTTCCTCGGCTGGGGCAACAAGGTCGAGCCGTATGCGCTGGCGTATCTGCCAAGCGCCACCACGCCGCTGGGCGCGGTGCCGGGTGCGGGCGAGTGGGTGAAATTGGAGGTGCCGCTGGAGCGCATCGGCGCGGCGGACAAGCTGCTGGACGGCGTCGCGTTCGTGCATGACGGCGGGCGCGCATGGTGGGCGCGCACGACGCTGGTGACGCCCGACGGCAAGGAGACCGTGGTCTTCGGCGAACACGAGGACCGGCCCGCGCCAGAGTTGCTGAAGGCGACGAAGATCTCGGTGGCGGGTTTGAAGAAAGGCATGCCCGTACGCGTGCTGTTCGAGGACCGCACGCTCACGGCGGAGGACGGCTGGTTCACGGATGATTTCACCGGCGTGGATTTGTACCAGCGCTACGGCGGCGAGCGCTTGGGCTACGGCAACGCGCCAGTCGCGCTGCACATTTACGAGGTGGGCAAATAGGCGCGACCCCGCCAGGACACGGCCCCCGAGCCCGCGTGATCAGCGCCAAGGAAAGAGGGAAGCATGGACAAGAGCCCTCCCTCAACTGGCGGCGCATCCACTTCCTCCCGGCGGTGGCGGCTGGCGCGGCGACTTCTGGTCACCCGTTCCAAAGTCTCGTTCCCGGTTGCTGACTTCCCGTCCCGCAGCCGGAACTGGGGTTCGAATTGTCTCGAAAAATTTATTTTCACAGGCGCTTGACATGGGTTGCCGATAGGAGCATAAGCACTCCAGATATAAGCCAGTGGAAACTTTGGAACTAAGCAATCTTATATGAGCACCACCTGTTCCGCACCACCTGTTCCGCACCACC
>CAZUUP010000017.1:0-15964 GCA_964623105.1 uncultured Akkermansia sp. | reverse complement strand
ACTAAGCAATCTTATATGAGCACCACCTGTTCCGCACCACCTGTTCCGCACCACCCTCGATTTGCGCTGCACGCTTTCCCGCTCTCTGTCGAGCCTTTCTGCTGAGTCGTTGTTGGACCGCTGCCTTCCTTGCAACACCAACCCGGGCCGCTGACCCGGTGCCTCCCGTCGTGCGTTTGAGCAGCTTCACCCGGAATCTCTCGCAAACCAACGGCCATTCCTGGCAATACTTCGATACGAACGGTGCAGTCGCCGCCCGCTGGGACGGGCAGTGGGTTAACCGGAACACCGTCAATTGGAGCCTGTCGCAGGGTGGCACGGAAAGGGCCGCGGACGGGTGGGTGTATTCCTGGAGTCCGCAAGCCCCGCCCAATTCATACGCCTGGGACACCAGTTACACCTTGGTCTGGCCGGCCGCGCCGGGGACCGGTACCCAGACCAACGTTTACCACTCGGGCCATTGGGTCTTGGATTCCGATCTTAGCACCTATTACTATACCAACAGTTATTCCACCAATGGCTATGGCGGCATCCCCCAGCCCAGCTACCCGTGGGTGCATGTGGCATCACGAGTGCATCAATTCGACCTTGGCGACACGAACAACCCTTCCCACCGCCTGCTCTGGACCAACGACGTCTCCGAAACCGCCCAGGCCCGGATCGAGTTGCTCACCGGTGGCGAACCGGGCGCGACCAATGTGATGTTCCATTCGCTCTGGTTTGTTGCTTATCCCGCCAGCGGTGGTGGAATTGATCCCGGCGAAATCGTCGTCGCCGGACAGTCCGCGGAACCGGGCGGACGGATCGTCCTGGCCCTCGCCGCCAATTCCAGTCAGGACATTACTCCCACGCTCCCCGTCGCGTACTCGAACTATCATTTCTGGGTTTACGGTCCGGTGGCCTGGAGTTACGCCGTTGTGGCCGTGGCTACCGACCAATGGTACCCGTCGGTCGGCTCCAACGTCACCTTCACGGCGTTGATGAATGACACCGGCCCCACCCCGCCCATCATCGAATGGCTCGTCAACGGTGTGACCAACACCAGTTCCACCACCACGACCCTCACCTGCGCGTTCACCAATGCCGGCACCTACACCGTCACCGCCCGTTGCGCGGGCACCGAAGCCAGCACGACCCTGAACGTCACCTTCCGGGGAACCCTCACACTCGTGGCCGGCGCGCTGGACATCGGCGTCGGTTCCGCCGTCACCTTCACGGCCAGCGCCACCCCGACCGTCACCCCGGACTTTGCCACCTGGAGCGGACCGCAGAGCTACCGCATTACCCCTCCCGCCACCAATGAGGCGTGGTACCCGGACCTCAACGGTGGGTTCACCAAAACCTTCTACTTTGAATACCCCGATTATTCATCCGACTCGTCCGGCCAGCCCGTGACCCTCACCTGCGGCGATTCCACGACCAACCAGTACATCCGCGTGTATGCCGTCCAGGCGGTCACGGCCAGCACGAACATCGTGGCGGTGACCTCCAACGCCCAGTTCGCCGCCGTGTTGAACCGCGACGGGCCCAATGTGCCGCCAATTCAGTGGTACGTGAATGGCGCGCTGAACACCAATTTCACCGGCACAAATCTGGACTACACCTTTCCCGATGTCGGCTCCTACACCATCGAGGCCTGGCTCGGCTCCTCCCGACAATCCAACACCGTCACCGTCGCCTTCGCGGGACAGATCAATCTCACGGCCAATGCGACAGACATCCGGGTGGGTGAGTTAGTGGACTTCTCGGCCACCCTGAACCCCGTAGTCACGCCCACAGCCATCTCGTGGGCCGGGGATACCGGCGCGCTGTGGTTACTGGACCTCTCGGGGTTGCCGTATTTCGCCAACTTCCCGGCGGACGCCGCCGGTCTCTTGACCTGCACCGTCCTCTTCCCCTCCGCCGGCGAGAAAACCGTCTCTATCACCTGCGACAATGGCACGACCAACAAGACAATCCGGGTCTATGAAGTAACTAGCGTCACCGCGAGTGACTCCCTCGTGGTCGTGGGTTCCAATGTCACCTTCACCGCCACCTTGAACCCACCCGGCGGCAACCCGCCGCCGCTCCAGTGGTTCGTGAACGGCACGCTTAACACTAACTTTACCGGCACGAACCTGACCTGGCTCATGACCAATGCCGGGCCGCTGGAGGTCAAGGCCAAGTGTGGCATTTCCGAGGTGCCGGTCACGGTCACAGGCGAGTTCCGCGGGACGATCAACCTCGCCGCCAGCGCCGAGGACATCGGCGTGAGTTCCAACGTCACCTTCACCGCCAGCCTCACCCCGGCGGTTACGGCGGAGAATCTTGTGTGGAACGGACCGCAGGTCTGGAAAATCCTCGCTCCGCCCTCGTTCGGGATGATGTGGCCGGATTTTGCGGGGGGGTTCACCAAGGAGTTCACCTTTGACTACGCGGGCGAATATCCAGTGACCGTCATCTGCGGCACGAGTTCCGCCAGCAAGACGATCCGGGTGTATGCCGTGACCGCAGTCATGGCGAGCGACCCGCTCGTGCCGGTCGGTTCCAATCTCACCTTCACCGCCACGGTGGTTGGCGGCACCAATCCACCACCGCTGACTTGGTTCGTGGACGGCAACATGATCACCAACACCAGCCTCACCGCCACCATCACCTTCACCAACGCGGGCGATCACACCGTGTCGGCCACCTGCGGAACCTCCTCGAACAACGTTGCTATCACGGCGGTAGGGGTGAAACGGATCGAAAGCCTGACCCCGGACGCCAAGGGCGTCTTTGCCCCCAGCCCGCTGTTCGTGCTCAAGGGCAACGCGATCCAATTCCGCGCCATCCCTGACCCAACAAATGCCGCCTGGCCTACGGGCATGCCCACCTGGCAAATCGAAGGAGCAAGCGTGACCAACGCCGAGCCGAACTGGAGCTTCCAGAACCAATCGACCTCTACCAATGACACCAAGTTGGTGATCGCGAAATGCGGAACCAGTACCGGCACCAACTTGGTTACCGTCTTTGCAATCACACTTTCGACAGCACCGGCTGTAATCGCCAATAATTACCTTGGATTGACCCTTGCCCAACGAACCAACAGAAGCCTCGCCAACATTTATGCAGAGGTCACTCCCTCAATTCCGGGTCTTCCACTTACAGCGAGAATCGCATCAGCGGTCCCAGACACCACAGATAAGGGACTATTTACCTTCGCTTCGGGGGATACTGGTGCCGAGGTCGCCGTCGTAAACATGGTCTCTCTCACCCTCACCGGTAATAGGTATGATTGTTGGTATCTTGCTAAACGAGAACTCTCAACTGACCGTAACCGTGATGGTGACGCGCTTAAATCACAAACGGTAACGTTTGATGTACGACTCAATCAGCAACCCATGGGAACGGCGATGGTCACGGTAATGGGGCATTTCAAGTGGCTGATCGCTGAAAATCGCAAAACCGATGCGGTACAGTTTGTGAACGCCAAATATTTTGCTGGAGTCGCATCGCCAACCTATGATCCGAATGAGGAGGATTATGGAGCAACGTCACCAGCGCTAAATGTCACAGTCGGCCCTTTGGGGATTGACGGCGGAGAAAACTGGGTTGCCGCTGTCTTGTTCCATGAACAGACACATGTGAATCAGGGAAGCGCCTTGGTTGGGATTAATAATCTCGGTGAAAGCCAATACAAGACATGGGCTGATCAAAACTTTCCTTCGGGGTACTTGACTCATTCGCTTTATGGCGCTGGGCGGCGATTTAATATGAGATCGAATTGTGCTCTCGAACATGAAGCATGGCAAAGAATGAAAGACGTGGCCGATGATGTCTACCTCAACAGCACGGAGCGAGACAATACGATTCAAGAGAAAATCAATCACTATGGAACCACTCGCCTGAATCAAATTGATGCGGTGCCAATTCCTTAGTTCATGGATCACTCAATTAAAAAACAATTAAGAAACATATGAAAATACTGGTTTTACTCGCCGCAATATCAAGCGTGTTTGTCATGCCCGCTGATGGTCAGGTAACCAATCATTTGGGTGCGGCACCAGGGTATGAACTCGGGCGCCTGTGCGCCGAATACTTTGATCGCCGCACGCCGGAGGGTCTGCGCCGCATCGAGGAGTATTTGCTTGGGCATCCCGATGATCCCGCGAAGACGCTCCATTCACTGAAGATTAGGCCTGAAACCATTGCTATGGCGGTGAAATTGGTGGGCGAGGCACCGGCGGGTGCAAAATGGAAACAGACGCTCCTCGTATGGTTCGGTTTCGCCAAGCCGACCCCCGAATTGTTTCAACTCTTGTTACGGGTGGCACTCGACAAAACGGAAACCGAGGAAACGAGAGTTGAGGCCAGACACCAGATGATGCAACGGGCGGATGAGAGCACATTCCCAATCGTCGCGGAAATGCTAAGTCGGTTGGACAATCGCCGGGAATTGGTTGCGGCAATCCGTTGGTGCATCGGGGGGAAGCATCCCGCTATTGCGGAGATCGGGTTGAATATCCACGACTGGCAGCATCAGCGAGTCAAGTTGGATCCCGGGGAAACTGAACGACTCAAGGAGATGCGACAGAGTCTGGCCCGGCTCAAACAAGACCTAGCCGGTGCTGGGGGAGCGGAAGCTCGGAAAGCAGTCGCATTGCGGGAGGCAGAAAAGCGATTGACGACAATTATTATTGGGCAAGAGCCAATCCATGAGGCAGAAGCTTTTAGCAAACTCCGCGATTTCCGACGGCTGCCACTTTTGGAACGTCTCAAGCTCGTATGTGGCATGCGAAACGGCGGACTTGGGAAAAACCCGGAAATCCGAAAACTGGCCGAAGCGCAAATCTGGCAAGAGGAGAATGTCTTGGTCCGCCAGTTTCTCTTGGAAGTCATTGTTGCACAGATGCACAAGGACGACCGCATCAAATATCTGCGCTTCGCGCATGAGAAGGAACTCACCGAGAGCCTCCGCTCGGCAATTGCAATGATGATCGAGCTGTACTAGCGCCTTTGGCTTGGGGTGTATGAGAATGCAGTTCAGGTTCATGTTGCTGAACTTGCTCATTGAAGATGGGATATGGAAACGATAGGGATTGACCGGGATGCCGGGTTTTCCCTACCGCAGTTAGTTTTTCAAAGTAACCAATAACCACTAACATCCCCCATCCCTATGGCATCTCTAACCACCACGGAAGTGCTCGGCTTTTGCACGAGCGTCGGGCAGGCCATGACCACCCACAAGGCCCTGCTGCTGACCAAGAAACTGGACGTCGCCGACTGGCAGACGGAACTGGCTGACGAGCGGGGAAACCGTTGCCGGCTGATTGATTTGTGACTGGCACGCTGACCACCGACGTTTCCGGCACGAATCTGACGTGGCTCATGACCAATGCCGGACCGCTGGAGGTGAAGGCCAGGTACGGGATTTCCGAGGTGGCGGTCACGGTTCAGGGCGAGTTCAGGGGGACGGTCACGCTCGCCGCCAGTGCTGAGGACATCGCCGTGGGTTCCGATGTCACCTTCACTGCCAGCCTCACCCCGCCGGTCACGGCGGAGAACCTCGTGTGGAACGGGCCGCAGGTGTGGGGCCGGCGGGGCGCGTAAACGCGGGTCTTCAGTGACCGTGCAGGAGGTGGCTTTGCTGAGCTGGCGCCGGGTCGGTGCGGTGGCTGCAGTTGGCCCCTCAGATCCCCCGGTTGGCGCGATGGAGGAGGACGGCGCCGATGGTTTGGAAAAGGAAATTGGGAATCCACAGGATGAGGTGAGGGAAGAATTCGGGGCGGGTTTCCATGGCCTGGCCGAGGATGATGAAACTGTAGTAGATGACGACCAGAATCAGGGCGAGGGCCATGCCGATGCTGGTTTCGCGGCGGTGGGCGCGGATGCCAAGGGGTATGCCGATGAGGGTGAAGCCGACGCACGCGAAGGAGAAGGAAACCTGCCGGTGAATCTGGACCTTGATGGGGGTGGCGTCCACGCCAAGACGCTCGGTTTCGCGCAACTCGCGGAGAAGCTGGGCGAGGGTCATTTCGGAAATCTTGGGTTTTTGTTCGGTGGGGGCGACGTACTTGAAATCGACGGGGACGGTGATTTCGCCGAAAGAGATGACTTCCCAGTCGTCCTCGGGATCGGGGGTGGTGGGAGGCGGGGTTTTGGCGGAGACGGGGGCGTTGGAGGATTGGGCGGTCGCGGGCGGGGCGTTGGTGAGAATGGCTGGCGGACGGGTGTGACGGATGCGGAGGGTGTTTTGGGCTTCGAAGAGGTGGAAGAGGTATTGTTGTTTCGCGGGGTCGAACTTGATGGTTCCCCGGGAGGCGCGGGTGCGCTGGACGAGTTCGGTGTTTTCGATGCGGTTGATGACGATGTTCTCGGCGTCTTCCCCCTTGAGTTTGCCGAGGTAGATGACGTAGCCGGGGAAGTCGCTGATGAAGGTTTTTTCGCGGAGGAGCGAGCCCGGGTTTTGCAGGCCGAGGCGGAAGAGGAGGCGTTTGTAGGCAACGCGGCATTGGGGGGCGATCTCGGTGTTGATGGCGGCGGCGAGTCCACTGAGTGCGAGGCTGAGAATGAGTATGGGGGTGATGAGGGCGAGAAGGCTGATGCCGCCGGCACGGACGGCGGTGAGTTCGTGGTCGGCGCTAAAGCGGCCGAAGACGAGCAGGGTGGCGGTGAGCATCCCCATGGGCAGGGCGAAGACGAGGACGAAGGGGATGAGGAGGGCCAGCGCCTGGGCCACGCCGCCGAGGGTGGCCTGGCGGTTGAGCAGCAGGGTGAGAATCTCCTTCATCACATTCCCGAGGAGGAGGACGAAGATGAAAACGGCGACGCTGAGAAGCAGCGCGGCGACGACCTGCCGGGTGAGATAGAGATGCAGGGTTTTCATGTGCGGGCGGGCCGATGTTCGGGTGGGGGGTGGGGCGGTGTCACGGGAAAAGTAGGGGATGGGCGGCTGAAACGCCGCGAGATTCGATTTATGAAGCCGGCAGCTTCAACCTTCGAGAAACCACGTTGTCACGCGGCCCTTGCCCTTGATCTCGATCTCGCCGCGCTGGCGAAAAACAAAGCGGTCGCGCAGGCGGCGCCAGGTGGACTCGCTGACCTGGATGCTGTTCGTCTCGCCGCTCGATTCCATGCGGCTGGCGGTGTTCACGGTGTCGCCCCAGAGGTCGTAGAGGAATTTCTTCCGCCCGATCACGCCGGCGACGACCGGGCCGGTGGCAATGCCGATCCGGATGCTGAGCGGTTCGCCGTGGGGACCGCGGATTTTCTTCACCTCGGCGAGCATCGCCAGCGCCATGCGGGCAACGTCGTCGGCATGGGTATCCCGAGGATCGGGCAATCCGCCGGCGAGCATGTAGGCGTCGCCGACGGTCTTGATCTTCTCCAATCCGAAGCGGTCCACCAGTTCGTCGAAACGACAGAACACTTGATCCATGAGCCGCAGCGTGTCCGTGGGCGTCATTTTCTCGGACATCGGCGTGAAGCCCACCAGGTCGGCAAAGAGAACGGTCACATCGTGGAAGCCGTCGGCGATGGCCTGCGGGTCATCCTTGAGGCGGCGTGCGATCGACTCGGGCAGGATGTTCAGCAACAGGCGGTCGGCCCGCTCCTGTTCGCGGATGGCCGTCAACTCGGAGCGCAGCACGGTGGAGCGCAGTGCGCGGGTGATGATGATGGCGAGAATGAGCGCGCCGAGGGAGATCAACACCTCCATTGCCAGCCGGGTCGTCGGCCCGGTCACCGGCACCAGGGGAAGGTCGCGGTGCCGCAACCACAACATGAGGACAAACACGATCACGCAGGCGGCCACCATGCCGATCATGCGTTTGCGCTCGTTGGCGGGGAACAGCGCCAGCGCGGCTGCCGCGATGACAATGACGAAGAGATGTGAGGGGGCGGCGGCGGCAAAAATCAAGGCGGAGCTGCCAATAAAACCCAGCGCCACAATCATGATCGCAAGTCGCGCCGCCGCGTGGCGCCGCCGTGCTGCGAGCCATAGTGGAAGCAGGAACAGCAGCGCGCCGGCGAGCCGCGCCGTGAGGATGACGAACCGGGCCGACGTCACGCCCTCGCGCCCGGCGATCACCGGTAGCTCGACCAGCCAGAACACGAGCGCGCAGACCAGCGCTGCGACCGAGGCGATGTTGCAGAAGCGGACATGTTTCGCCTCGGCCACCGGCATCGTGGGAGGGACGCCAGTTTCAGCGACGGTTTCCAGCCAATGTTTGAACCGCTTCACCGGCCGGCAGTATGGGCCGGATGGAGACGGCAGACCAGAATTACCGGCAGGGCAGAGTGCCGGGGCGACCCGTCGGACCTTCCGAAGTTGTCGGCAACCGGCCGGGCCGGTCGTAGAGCACGCTTACGGCGGGAGCTTGGGGGTTGACGGCGGACGATGGTGTGTGTTGCCGTTCAGGGCATGAACTCTTTTCCCCGCTTCCGGCAACTTGGTCAAAACGCCCGTACCTTTGCGCCGTCTGGCGTTTGCCGCGGGTGGTCGCGGATAGTCGTTGGCGTGCTTGGCTTCCTGCTGGGCCTGGCCTGGTCCCAACCGGCGGGCGGGGCTGAACCGATCTTGAGCTGGGCGGGTGCCGAGCGGGATCCGCATCCCTGCCTGTATGTCACGGCGAAGGACTTGGCCCGTTTCAAGGCGACGGCGAAGAATCTGCCGGAGTTGGCGGCGCAGAAGAGTTTCAATCTCGGCGGGGGACTCGAACAAGCCGTGACCGCGGCGTTGCTGACCGGGAACCCGGCGGCCGAGCGGGCGGTGTTGCAGGGGGCGCTGAGCGCGCTCGACACGCTGCTGGCCAACATTCCCCGCACGACGCGCGACAACGTGGGGCCGCATGCGTACGCCCAGTTCTTCGGGCAGGCCGCCGGGCTGGCGGACGCGGCGCTCGCGGCGAAATCCGTCGGGGCGGAGGATCGTGCGAAGTTGCGCGCGAAGATCGCGCAGGTCTGTTACGCGATCAACGACCCGAAATATTTCAACCCCGAGGCGGCGCACGGCAGCCTGTGTCCCAACATGTTCACCAGCGCGGCCGGCTACCGTCTGACCGCCGCGGCGCTCATTCCCTCGCATCCGCTTGGAAAGAAGTGGTTCGACGATGCGCTGGCGGAACTGCGGCAGGAGGTTGAGGACTGGGTGGACCCGCAGGGCGGCATGGCCGAATGCCCGCATTACGCAATGGTGATTCTCGATCAATGGGTCGGCGCGTTCCTGATTGCGAAGAACGCCGGCGCGGCGGACGCCGGGAACCTGTTCAATCCCCGGCTGCGCAAGGCCATTGAATGGTTTGGCAACATCTCGACGCCGCGCGATCCGCGGAGCGGCGGATTCCGGCGGCTGCCGTCGTACGGGCACACCTATGCCAACGAACGCACCAGCATGTTTGGCGTGATGGCGTGTTTGTGGAAGGACACGGACCCGGCGTTCGCCGCCCAACTGGAGTGGATGCACCGCGAGCACGGCTCGTTTGGTGAACCGGGCATCCTCAGCTATTACCCGGCCTTCATGGCCTACCGGAATTTCTTCCGCGAAAGCGGTGTCACGCCGAAGCCGCCTGCGTGGGGCAGCCAGTATTACCAGGAGACGGGGGTCCAGTTGCGCAACGGGATCGGTTCGGACCGCGAGACGATGTTGTACATGATCGCAGGCCGGTTTCACTCGCACTACTTCAACGACTCCGGAGCGATCGCACTCTGGGGCAAGGGGCGGGAATTGTGCGATGACGACGACTATCAACGGCGTCGCGCCAAGGAATCCCGGGAGGCGCACAGCATGCCGGACAAGCCCGCCACGTTTAACGAAGAGCGGGTGATGGAGTTGCGCGAATTCAGCACCGCGCCGCACCTGGACTACGTGAGCGGCGTGCGCCGCGGCTGGCAGCGGCAGATTGCGTTTGTGAAGGATGCCGACCCGCTGGCTCCGAACTATTTCGTCATCGCCGACACGCTCGACGCGAAGTCCGCGCCCACGATCTGGCGGCTGTTCCTTGCGGCGCAGCAGATCACGCCGACCGCGATGGGCGTCACCATGACCGGTCGCGACGACGTTGACATGGACATCTTCTTTCTCCAGCCCGGCCTGGCCAAACCGCAGATTCAAACCAACCACATCAGCCTCGCTGTCGAGAAGAGCGGCACGGTCACCGTCGTGCTGTATCCCCGGCTGCGAACGGAGAAGCCGCCCGAAGTAAGCCCGTTGGATGGCGGCCAGGGCGTGCGGGTCGTCACTGCGGCCGGGACCGACATCATTTATCTCACGCCCGGACCCCGGACCGCCCGACCTGACGAAGGCAAGGTCTCGCTGGTGAAACAACGGGGCGGCCAGACGGTGCGCGTCGTGCCGGGCGCCTGCGACATCGTGCGCAACTGGTGGACGGACGGCGACCCGCAGCTCCGCCAGATCAAATGGAAAAAGGGGCCGCAGTATCCGCCGTTTCCGGACTATGAAGATGCGGTCAGCCCCAACCCCGGCAATCTGCTCCTGCTCGAACGCGGCAAGCCCGCGGTCGCCACCGATTTTCTGCTGGCCCAGGGCGCGGGCAAGCCGGCGCAGGCCACTGACGTTGCCGTGGGCTGGGATGACGACGGCCTGGACGTGACCTTCCAGTGCGTTGACAGCGGCATCGTCGCGGCGTTCAAGGACAACGACAACATCAAGCTCTGGAAGGATGACTGCGTTTACGTCTGGCTCGATCCCGGCCACACGCACAACTCCGACCGGAAGTACATCATGATCCAGGTGTCCGCCAGCGGGGCCTGGCATGATCTCAAGAACGGCGATCCCACCTTCAACGTTCAGGGCTTGAAGGCCGATGTCGCGCGTACCGCGAGGGGTTGGTCCGCGCGCCTGCGGATTCCGTGGAAAGGGCTTGGCGAAGCCGCGCCGAAGCCGGGCGACGTGTGGGGCGCGAACTTCACCCGCATGGATCAACCGGGCAAGGTGGACCTCGACAACATGCAAATGTCGTCATGGGCGGCGCTGCCGTATCATCCGGGCGATCCCACGGATCTGTTGCGTTGGGGCCACCTCGTTTTTGGCGGCAAGGATGATTCCGCGGTGCGGAAGGCCCACCAGGCGATTATTGACAGCGCTTACACGCGGGAACGCCTGCTGAAATGACCGGAGGTGGCGTTGCGCCTGGATGGCCGCGCAAAGGCGGAACCCCATGGCAGTTTCTTCGCGGCTGCAACTCCTCCGCAAACCGGCTCCGAGCCGTGCTTTTCCGGCGCGCCGGTTTTGCGATTTCTCAACTGCGCTGGGGGCCGGCGGGCGGCTATTTTTCCGAAGGGACGGCGGGTGGTGGCAGGGGCGCGGCGCGCAGGCCGAGGTGGTTGCCGTTCAGTCGTTCGCGGCCGGGAGAATTCTTGTGGATGGGACGGTTGAGGAGCGTGGCGCGCCCGTCGCGATCCGCCCGGACCAGGGTGGTCGAGCCGCCACCGTCGAGCATCAATCCCGAATGCGCTCCGAGGCGCGCCAGCCACAGGGCGGTTTCTTCGACGCTCGCGCCGAGGCTGTAACCGGGTTGGCGTCCGTCGATGACCAGCCAGATCAGCACACGGCCGTCGTGGGATAATCCCACGGCGGTCCGGGGATGCACATCATCCGGTGTGGAGGAGCGCGCGGTCGGACGTCCGTCGCGGAGGATGATGCGGGACCCGGCGATTGCCGTGGCAATGCCCGCGGTCGGGAAATTGGCGGGGGTGTTTTCCACAAAACGGGCGTGATTATCCTCCGTCAGGCATAGGGCGGGGAGGCCGGGTGACGGCGGAGAAACCACCGTGCGCTCGCTGATGGCCAAGCCCTCCAGGTTGATGTCAACGGGGGTGTTGCTGACGGGTTCGTAGAAGTTCGCGTTAATCGCCAGTTGGAGCCGGTGTTTGTTCAGAAACGTTGAAGCGGTTTCGCCGAGGGTTTCCAGCGTGCCGGCGCGCGGGGTGGAGAAAAACTTCAGGCCGGGAGAATCGAGCTGGATTCGGGCGGCGAACACCCGCTGGATTCGCGGTTCGGCGGCGTCCGCGGTGCCGTCCGCGAGTTCGACTCCCTGGAAGGCTGCGCGCCACGGGGTGACCCGGATTTCCGCGCGTGCAGTCGTTGCGCAAACGCACCAGAGCACCAGCGCCGTCCACGGAATTCGCCGGTGGAGTCGGAAAGGCAGGGCGACTTGACTCATGGGAATCCGGGGGAGCTCAGAAAAGCGCGGCGATGGGCTTGCCGTTGTCGGTGACGGGCACGGGGCGGTCACCGTCGTAGAGGTACTTTGTGTAATCCACGCCGACGGCGGCGTGGATGGTGGCGAAAAAGTTGGGAACGCTCACGGGGTTGGCGACGATCTTTTTCGACAGTTCGTTGGTCTCGCCGTGGGCGCCGCAGTGCTTCAGTCCGCCGCCGGCCAGCACGCAGGTGAACGCGCTGCCCTGGTGGCCGCGTCCGCCGCCGCTATCGAACTCCGGCGGCCGGCCGAACTCGGTGGTGATGACGATGAGCGTCTGGTCCAGCAGGCGATGGCTTTCGAGGTCGGTGATGAGCGTGGCGACGGCGGTGTCGAGTTCGCGAATCAGCTCGTGCTGTTTGAGGATGCCGGCGTTGTGGACATCCCAGCCCGCACCGTTGAGGAAGTTCAGATTGTGCGACACCTCGATGAAGCGCACGCCGCGCTCGACCAAGCGGCGCGCCAGCAGGCAGCGCTGGCCGAACTCGCCGCCGTAGCGGGCGCGCAGATCGCCCTTCTCCTCGGCGAGGTTGAAGCTGCGGGTGAACTCGGGGCCGCTCAGCTTGAGGCTTTGCGCGATGGCGGCATCGTAGTCGCGCAGGCGGGTGTCGGTCGTGGCCGGCTGTTCCCGTTGCAGGTCGCGCAAGAAAGCCTCACGCCGCGTCTGCCGGCTTGCACTGATGCCGTCCGGGCGGGAAAGACCGGCCGGTCCCTGGCTGGTGTCGGTGAGGTAAAGGTAGCCCGCCTTGGCACCAAGAAAGCCCGGGCCGCGCGTGACGTTGGGATAACCAATGAGCACGTAGGGTGGCGCGCCATCCGCCGCCGGACCGCGCTCGTGGGCGATGATGGAGCCGAGGGAGGGATAGGTGACCGTGCCGCTGATGGGGCGGCCGGTGTGCATGCGGTTGGTGGCGGCGGCGTGTTCGTCAATCACGTCGTGGTTCACCGTGCGGACGGCGGTCACGCGGTCCATGAGCGGCGCGAGATTTTTCAGATGTTCGCAGAGGCGCACGCCGGGCACGGCGGTCGCAATGCTGTCGTAATAGGAGCCGGCGACTTTCCGGGCCGGGTCGCCGCGGCGCTTGGGATCAAAGGTGTCAATCTGCCCCATGCCACCCCCGAGCCAGATGGAGATGACGTGTTCGGCCCGGCCCTTGAGCACAGGCGCGGGGGATGCAGGCAGGAGGCCGGCCCCCAGCACGGTGCCGGAGGCGGCGAGGAATTGTCGGCGGTTCATACAGTTTTGACGGTGCAAAGCAGTCTTCATGGCAACCAAACAAACTCGCGGGTGTTCATGACGCTCCAGACGAAGTCTTCAAAAGTTTCGCGCCAGCCGGGTTTCAGCCGCGGGTCCGGCGGCGGGCCGAGGCGCGCGCGGCGTTCCAGTTCCTGGGCGATGCGGTTGGCCTCCGAGTTCTGGTGATTATACCAGGTCACGCGGGGCAGCAGCGGCAAGGGCGCGGGCGCCCACACCTGCGCGGCCGGCACGAGCCGGTCTGCAAAGCCCGCGCGCAGGCTGTCCGCGAAGCGTGCCCGTTCGGCCGCGCTCGGCAGCCGGCTGAGGAAGCGGAGGAAGACCGATTCGACCAGCGCCTCGGGCGACGGCGCGCCCACCGCCAGTTCCGCCAACGGACTGCGGTGCGCAGCGCGGCTCAAGGCGACGGACAACGTGCTGTTCGCGAGGACGCCGGGTTGCAGCACATTCGGAGCGGACTCGCGGTCCGTGCGTGGTGACTGGCGGTTGCCGTTCCAGCCGAAAGCTTCCAGTACATCGCACACGGCCTGGGCGCGCGGCAGGCTCAGGCTGGGGCGGTCGCGCTCGTTGGTGAGGCTGCACAGCATCCAGGCGCGCGTGGGGCGGCCCAGCGTGATGCGCTTGCCTTCGTCGCGGCGGCCGGTGGGGTCGAAGGTGATTTCCTCCACGTCCATGCGCTGGCCGGTCGCGGCGAAAAGCGTGTCCACCACCTGCTCGGCGGTGAGGCGGCGGCGTTCCGGGGCATTGAAGAAGCGCAACTCCGCCGTGGCGGCGAGGTTGTTCCCGGTGGCGGCGCGTTGATAAGTCTGCGAGGTGAGAATGAGCCGCGCGAGGTGCTTCACGTCGTAGTCATGGGTCACCAGTTCGCGCGCGAGCCAGTCGAGCAACGCGGGGTGGCTCGGCGTGCGGCCTTCCCAGTCGGCGACCGGTTCGACCAATCCCGCGCCCATGAACCGCCGCCAGACGCGGTTCGCCATCACCCGGGCAAACCGGGTGTTTTGCGGCGCGGTGATGAGTGCGGCGAGGCGCTCGCGGGTGTCGGCGGGCGACTGGAGCAGCGGCTGGCGGGCATCGGTGTCGCGGCTGCCGGTGACGTCGGCAAAGGGCCAGACCGGGGCGACTGGTTCACCAGGTTTCAGCGTGGCCCGGATGAGCGGCTCGCGGACCTTTTTCTCGAAGAACGCCGCCGGGACCATGCTGGTCTTGGGCACGGTGACCGGCTTGCGCTCGAACATGGCGGCGAGGGCGTAAAGATCGCGCTGTTTGGTGCTGTGATAGGGCGAGTCGTGACAGCGGGCGCATTGCAACTCGATGCCGAGGAAGGCGCTGGCGATGACCTGGCCCTTGGTGGCGAAGGGCGCGTCGTTCTCGCCTGCCAGGCCGAAGCCCGCGCTGCCGCCGGTGTGCGGGCTGCCGCGCAACAAGATCAGCTCGGTGACGAGCCGGTCCAGCGGCTGGTTGTCGCGGAGCGCGTCGTGCAGGAACCAGCGGAACGGCCCGGTGCTGTTGAGCGAGGCGTTGATGAGCGCGGGATTTTCGGCGAGGAGGTCGAGCCAGTAGCCCATCCAGTGATCGGCCCAGCGTTCGTCCGTCAGGAAGCGGTCGATGGCGCGCAGGCGCTTGTCCGGCGAGCGATCGGCGAGGAACGCGCGCAACTCCGCCTCGCCGGCCGGCACGCCCACGGTGTCGAGCGCGAGCCGGCGGAGGAAGGCCGCGTCATCGAGCGGCGCGGAGGCGGCGACTTCGGCGGGCGCAAGCGGCGGCGCCGGCCAGGGCGCGCCTTGCTGCACCCAGTTTTCCAGCGCGGTGATCTGCTCCGGTTTCAGCCCGTCGCCCTTGGGCGGCATGCGCTCGCTGTCGTCCTTGGTGCGCAACCGGCGGATCAGCTCGCTCGCCGCAACCTTGCCGGGGACGACGGCCGGCCGTTGCGATTCGCCGGCCTTGAGCGCCGCGGCGCGGCTGTTGAGGCGCAGCCCGCCCTTCTCCTTCTCGCCGTGGCAGCGGAAGCATTCCTCGCGGAGGATCGGAAGCACCGTGCCGTGAAACTGCCGGGCGGTCTCAGGCGGGGTCTGCGCGGCGTCCGCAAGCGCCCGCTGGATTTTTTCGGCGAGGAAGGCATCGACGGGGTGTTTGGCATTTTCCGGCACCACTGGTGCGGGCTGCTGGCGCGCCCAGTCGCGGGCGAAGTCATGCCGTGCGCGCCAGAAATCCGCCTGGCTGGCGGCAGCCGCGCGGCGGGCGGTGTCGTCGTGCCGGATCAATTCCCGCTCGATGCGCGCGAGTTCCGGCTCGATGGCCGCATCCGTCAGCAGCAACGGCGCGGTCATGCCCGTAGGTTGCAGAACGTGGAAGCCCCGGCCGTCCGCCGTCTGCACGGCCGCGCACAGTTCGCTGGTCTCCGCCCGCAACCGGGGGCCGCCGACCACCGTTTCCAGCACAATGCGACACCGGCCGTCGGCGGGAACCTCCGCCTCGCCGAAAACCTCCTGCTGCCAATACGCCGCCGGACGCACGCCGGGCAGCGGCG
>CAZUUP010000016.1:0-25376 GCA_964623105.1 uncultured Akkermansia sp. | reverse complement strand
ATCGTTCTGGCCTTCCCGAGCGGTGTTGCGATCGGTGTCCACGGCCTTGAAGGGCTGGTTGTTGAGGGACTGAGCGCTGGCCATGGCGTTCTGGGTGAGTTCGTAGGTCTTGAGGGTGCCGAAGAAGGTGCCGGTGTGGGGGCCGGTTTCGGTAAGGCGGGCGCGGGCGCTGTTGCCGTTGGAGGTTTCGACAATGACTTCGACGACATCGGCTTCGCCGGAGATGTCACGATCGAGATCCTTGACGTAGAGGTAAACGTTGTTGCCGGGTTTGATTTCGTTGCCGGAGCGGTATTGGACGCGGTTTTCGTCGTCGTCGTTTTTGCGTTTGGTGGCGACGGGTTTGGCGTCGGCATCCTCCTCTTCTTTGATCTCGGTGGCGGAGACCATGAACTTGGCGTCAGAGGCGACCTGGATGTTGGAGGGGAGGGGAGGGATGTTGGAGAACTGCTTCTTGAATTCGTCGGGGTAGTCGTAACGGATGACGTCCTTGCCGTTGACTTGCAGTTTGCCGTCGCCGGGTTTGGCGTCGCCGAGTTCCGTAATGAGGTCGGCGCGGAAGAAGCCCTTGCCGGCGGTGCCGGATTCGAGGCGGACGATTTCGCGGTCACCGCCGGACGTGGAGACGACGACGGGGACGTAGGATTGGCCGCGGCTGACGCCGAGGTCGGCGTCGTGGATGACAATGTTGAGGGGAGAACCGGGAAGCATCCAGCGTTTGGCGGAGGAGCCGATGAGGCCGACGCTGCGGAGGAGGTTGAGCTGGTCGCCGAAGCGGCCGTCGGCACCGTAAAGCTCGGAGAGGCGGAAGAGGACCTGATTGGAGACGTCGCTGGAGGGACTCAGGTCCATGACGGCGCGGAAGCGGTTCTTGGCTTCCTCGGAGTCGCCTTTGCGAAGGGCGAGGACGCCCATGAGGAATTCGGCGCGGGCGACTTCCTCGCGGTTTTTGGAGCCGGCGAGTTTCTCGAAGATTTTGAAGGCGTCGCTGTACATCTTCTGTTCCATGTAGCATTCGCCGATGCGGAAGGTGGCATCATCGGCGGCGGCGGTGGCGGGGTATTTATTCTTGAGGGCGGTGAACTCGGAGCGGGCGAGGTCGAAGCGCTGGGACTTGAAGTAGAGGGAGCCGAGCTGTTGCTGGGTAAGGGCCTTTTCATCGGCGGAGATGGCGGTGACGGCATCGTTGGCGATAAGCCAGCGGCGGAGATAGGACTCGGCCTTTTCCCGGGAGGCGTCGTCTTCGAGGAGCATCAGGCGGCCGGCGACGTAGCGGATGTAATCGACGGGGATGTTGTCGAGGTGTTTCGGGAAGAGGGGTTCGTTGACGGTGTAGGCTTTCCAGGCGGAGTCGAGTTCACTGTTGCGGAAGCTCTCGGCGGCGACGAGGAAGACGGAGTAGGGGACGGTGGGGTCGATGATGACGGTGCCAAGGCCCAGGGAAGAGTCTTTGTTCAGGGTGAAGAGGAACTGGCGAGCTTGGGCGCGGAGTTTTTCGTCCACGCTCTTGAAGTGGGAGTCGGCCTTGAGGAGGACCATGCCGGCGAGCTGGGGTTTTTTGTCGTCGGCGAGCTGACGGGAGAGGGAGACAAGTTCGTTGAAGCGGCCGCTATCAGTGGGGCCGAAGGAGGCGACGAAGCGGTTGAGGTAATGAGCGAATTCGACGGGTTGGTTGTGGCGGGCGGAGCCGGTGAGGGCGGCCTTGAGCCAGTGGGGATAGCCGCCATAAACGGCAATGGCATTTTTGATCAACTGAAGCTGGGGGGCGGTGTAGTCGGGGGTGGCGCTGAGGCGGCTGACGGTGGCGTCCATCCAGTCGAGGGTGGGTCCGCGGGGGGTGAAGAGGAAGTCAGCGGATCGGACGGACTGTTCAGCGAGAATTTTCTCGGCGTCGGCATGGTTGGTGAGGGCGTAGTGGGTGAAGCGGCCTTTGGTGGTGAGGGCGATGACCTGATTGGGTCCGCGGTTGGGGCGTTTGAGGTAGTCATCGAGGATGGGAAGGATCCATTTGGCGTGGTCGGGTGTAACCGGGGTGAAGTCGGCGAGGAGGGCGAGGTCGCCGTTGTAGGGTTTGGCGAGCTTGGCGAGTTTCTGGATGACCTGGGTGGCTTCGTTGGTTTTGCCGGCGGTGTTCAGGGCGACGGCGAGGCGGCGCTCGAGTTCGCGGTTGTTGAGGTTGCCGGGGTTGAGTTTGTTGATTTCGGCCAGTTCAGCCTGGGCTTCGGCGGTGAGGCCGTTGGCTTCGTAGGCTTGGAAGAGGGCAGCGCGAACCCCGGCCGGATCGAGGGGGGCGTAGGCGCTTTGGACGATTTCTTTGAGGAGAGGAATCGCGTCGGCGCTCTTGGGTTTGGCGAGGCGAAGATAGGCTTGAGCACCCGCCCAGCGGAGGAGGGTGTGGCCTTTGTTGGCGGGGGCGAGGGTTTTGGCGAGTTCACCGGCCTTTTCGAACTGGCTGGCGGAGGTGAGGGATTCGATGGCGACGAGGGCTACCTCTTGTTGGAGGATTGAGCCGGCGGGGAGGGTGGGGGCGAGGGTGGCGGCGGCGTCGCCAGCGTTTTTCCATTTGCTGGTGGAGCGGGATTGCTGGATTTGGCCGATGGCCTTCTGGGCATCGGCGCCGCGGACGCGGGTCAGCATTTCGAGGAGCTTCTTGCCTTCGACGGGGTGGGGGGCTTGTTTGCCGCCTTTGGCCCATTCTTTGGCGACGCCATCGACATAGGCGAAGGCGGGGTTCCAAGCGGCGGGGAGGCGGGAGAAGTATTTTTCGAGGGAGGCGAGGAGAGTATCGAAGTTGTTGGTGACGGCGAAGCTGGCGTCAAAGGCCCAGCCGATGACTTCGCCGGAATGGGAGAGGCCGGAATTTTCGAGGAAGTCCTTGGTGAGCTTGAGGGTGTTGGGATGGTCTTTGGCCTGGGCGGCTTTGCGGGCAAGGGCGTAGGTGAGGTCGTGGGCGACGGTGGCCTTCAAAACGGGGTTGGCCTGTTTGGCGTTGGCGGCAAGGGTGTCCGTGGCGAGTTTGGTGAAGGCGGCGGGACGCTTATCGACCGTAACGAGGAGGTCGTAACGGGACCACGCGGTGGCATTGGCGGGTTCGTCGGCAATGGCGGCGACGAGGAGCTTTTCGGCGTCAGCGATCTTGTTAATTTTCTGCTGGGCGGAGGCGACGGCGAGGCGGACCTGACGGGCGAGGGCAGTGTTGGGATATTTCTGGAGGAGGGTGTTGCCGAGGCGAATGACGCGGTCCATTTCGTTGGCCGGTTCATAGACCTGAGTGATCAAGCTGAGGAGGTACGCGGGGTCACCGGTGGCTTCCTGATAGTCTTGGCACAGTTTTTCGAGGCGGGCGTAGTAGTCCTTGTGCTGGCGCAGGAGGTCGAAGGAGTTGGCGAGGGTGCCGGCGTCGAGGGTGAAATGGGGTGACTGGCGTTTGCGATCCCAGGCTTCAACGGCGGCTTTGAGGTCGTTGAGCTGGCGGAGGTGGAAGTACTCGCTGAAGGTGGCGCAGGCGGGGTCGGCAGGGTAGGCCTTGGTGTAGCTGGCGATGTAGGTGGCGGCGTTTTTGTGGTCGTTCTGGCGGGTGAGGTGGGCGATCAGGCGTTGGTGGGCGTCGCGGGCACGGGGATCTTTGGAGTAGGCATCCACGAAGTCGCGGAGGGCGCGGGCTTCTTCGCGGGGGTCGCGGACGAGGGTGGAGGCGACTCGGGCGGCCGCGAGGAGAGCTTCGGGACGTTCGGAGGAGGGAGGGGTGACTTCGGCGGAGGTGCGGTAGAGGGCGAGGGCTTTGGCGCTCCAGCCGTTGGCTTCCTTGGCGCGGGCGCAGGCGTAGAGAAGGCGGCCCTTGAGGGGGCCGGCAGGGATGTCTTTGAGGAGGCGGTCGGCGAGCTGGTTGGCGGCGAGGAGGCGGCCGTCACCGAGATAGGCGTCGGTAAGTTCGGCCTGAAGGGCGGGGGCGTCTTTGCCGGCAGTGCGGGCGGCCGCCTCAGCTTTGGTGATGGCTTCGGCGTATTGGCCTTTGGCGAGAAGGGCGCGGACTTCGTCAATGGCGGCGCCGTGAGTGGCGGCGAGTCCGAGGAGGAGGGCGCTGGTGAGTGCGAGGGAGAGTTTCATGGGTTGCGGTTGGGGAAAAGGGTTTGCGACTGGAGCTTATTCGGCTTTGGCGGTGCCGCCGGCGAGTTTCTTCTCGATGGCATCGGCGATCTGCTTGGCTTTGGGAGCGAGGGGGCTGTTGGGGTAGGTCAGGATGAGGGTGCGGAATTTTTCGAGAGCCTGGTCAAGGCGCTTCATTTTGACGAGGCAGCGACCGTAGCCGTAGAGGATGTTGTCGAGGAACTTGGAGTCCTGGTTCATCTTGATGGCTTCCTCGTAGATGTCGATGGCGCGGCTGTAGTCTTCCTTGTTGTAGTAGTAGTCCGCCATGCGGGAGAGGGCGTCGCCGGCGAATTTGGAGGCGGGGAATTTCTCGGCGCAGGTTTTGTAGGCACGGAAGGCTTCGTCGAGGTGGGATTTTTGCTTCTGGGCCTCGGCGGCGGCTTCGAGGGCGGCACCGATGCCGAACTGGGCCTCGGCGGCGAGGGGGCTCTTGATGGCGGCGAGGCGACGGAAGACGCCGACGGCTTCCATGTAGTTGCCTTTTTTCTGGGCGACCTGGGCCATGAGGAGGAGAGCGTCGCCGACGAAGGGGCTGTTGGGGAAGCGGCGCTGGAGTTCGACGCACTGGGCGGCGGCGCGGTTGAGGTCGTCCATGGCGTAGTAGATCTTCCAGGTCTGAACGTAGGTGCGTTCGAGGAGGCGGGGGTTCATGGTGCCGTGGGTGCGGGCGACGCGCTGGACTTCGTCGAGGGCCTGTTTGTATTTGTCCTTGGCTTGGACGTTGAGTCCCATTTCCTTGTAGATGTTACCGATCTTGGTGAGGGCTTCGGTGGTTTCGAGAGGGATGCGAACTTTGAGTTCTTCGTCGGCGACGTTGGCCTCGGCGACCTGGAGGGGGCTGAGGTTGCCTTCGATGACTTTGGCGAGGTAGAAGCGGTTGGTGGCTTTGCCGGAGAGGTTGAGTTCGTCGCGGTATTCGATTTCGAGGTAGTCGCCGACGTTGGCGCGGAGGGCGTCGGTGGAGTTGGTGGATCCTTCGCGGGCGATGAGGATGGAGCCGATGAAGGCCTCGGCGTGGACTGACTGGTTGGTGGGGTTGAGGATTTGTTCGGTGAGGGTTACCGTTTTTTCCTGGATGACTTTGAACTTGGGAACGGGTTTCTCGTCGGGGTCAGTGGTCGTGGCGGCCTGGGCACTTTTGGCGGGAGTGGCGTCGGAGTCGTCGAGGCGTTTGATGCGGACGATGGCTTCGAGTTTGTCCTGCTTTTTGGTGATGTCGCGGTCGGCGTCGCGGACGCGAAGGAAGGCGGGTTTCTCGAGGACGACGGCACCGACGGGGTCGGTGAAGGCGCCATCGACGACTTCGGCACGGGCCTGACCGACGGCGCGGATTTCGCGGTGGCGGGTGAAGTTGAGTTTGCCTTCGGCGGTCTGGCGGTCGAGGTAGGTGACTTTGAGCGTGTCGGTGCCGCTGAGTTCGAGGACGCCATTCGTTTGGGAGGCGTCGCCGAGGAGGGTCTTGATGCTGCCCATCAGAGTGGGGGAACCGGGGGTGGAGGAGAAGCAGAGGACTTCTTCCTTGTCGCCGGCGGTGGTTTCGACGGTGACTTTGATGCCTTCGGTGCTGGCCATGGCGGTGAGGTCCTGGTCGTCGATGCGGATGTAGAGGCGTTTGCCGATTTCGAGGCGGTCGGATTCGGCGGCGTCCTTGCCGAGGGCGGTGCCGACGTTTTTGAATGCTTCGATGGCGCGGTTGAAGCGGCCGAGTTTGAAGTGGCCCTGGCCGATGTAGAAATAGGCGTCGTTGCAGTAGGGGGTGTCGGGGAAGTTCTTGATGACGTCGCGGAGGGCGGTGAAGGATTCCTCGAACTTCTGGTTTTCAAAAAGGGTGCGGCCGATGAACAGGCTGGCCTCGGCGACCTGGTCGATGTCCTTGTTCTCGGGGGCGGCGACGCGACGGAACTGATCGAGGGCGAGGTCGTATTTGCGGTCCTTGAGGAAGGCGTGTTTGCCGATTTTGAGGTGGGCGAGGTAGCGCCATTTGCTGGCGGGATAGCGGTCGATGGCGGCTTTGTAGAGTTCGATGGCGGGTTCGATTTCGTTGGCATCGTAGCGTGCGTCGCCGGCCTCGATCATCTGCTTGGCCTTGCGGTCCTCGATGACGGAGCTGGCGCCGGCAGGGGCTTTGGCATCTTGGGCGCGGAGGGAAGGGGCGAGGGCGAGCGCGAGGAGAAGTAGGGCGAGGAGGCGCGGGAGGAGGGCGGGATGGGAGAGCGGTTGCTTCATGGAAAAATGGGTTGGAATCAAAATCTATTCAACATGCCAGACGCGAGCGAGACATCTTTACGAATTTTTTCGGACAGGCTCGGCAGCAGACTTGAAGGTGGGGAAAGATATTCACGCAAAAGGCCGGATTCCGCGGAGCCCGCGAGGAGGATCGGGATTCGGGGGGCAGGGTTTTTCGCCCGAGCACGAGCGGGTTTGGAATTGGTGGGCGACGGGAAGAGATTGCTTGTCAGTAGGCGGATTTTCGCTTTTGTACACCGCGTGCCAGACTGGCTTGCGATTATTTTTTTGGGAATCATCGAAGGAATTACCGAATTCCTGCCCATATCCTCGACGGGGCACCTGTTGATTGCAGAGAAGTGGTTGCCCCGGCAGTCGGACCTTTTCAACATTGTGATCCAGAGTTCGGCGGTGGTGGCGGTGATTCCGTTGTTCAAGGAGCGGGTGTTAAAGATGTTGGAGGCGGCGCATGATGCGGCGGCGCGGGAGTATGTGAAGAAGGTGGCGCTGGCGTTTGGGATTACGGCGGTGGGGGGGCTGATCTTGGACAAGCTGCATTGGAAGTTGCCGGAGAAGCTGTTTCCGGTGGGGATGGCTTTGCTGGTGGGCGGGGTGGTCATCATGCTGGTGGAGTCGCGAGTGAACGACCGGCGGTGGAAGCACGAGGTGACTTGGAAGCTGGCGGTAGCGTTTGGGTTGGGTCAATTGGTGGCGGCAATTTTCCCGGGGGCATCGCGATCGGGAACGACGATCATGCTGGCGATGATTTTGGGGATGAGCCGGCCAGCGGCGACGGAGTTTTCGTTTCTGGTGGGGATACCGACGATGCTGGCAGCCGGTGGATACAAGATTTTGAAGGAGGTTTCGAAGGGTGGGGGCGCGACAGAGAATTGGGGGATGTTGTTGTTGGGGACGGTGGTTTCGGGGGTGGTTTCGTTTGCTGCGGTGAAGTGGTTGCTGCGGTATGTGCAGACGCATAATTTCATCGGATTTGGGTGGTACCGGATTGTTTTGGGAGGGCTGATCTTGATTGGCGGATTGTTTGGTTGGTTTGGACCTGGTTTTGAGTGAAGAGTTGGGGATTTCAGGGGTTGAATATGTTATCTTGCGCTGCCGATAACGATATAGATTATCCGGTTTTCGATTTGATCGAGCGCAATTTCCGCGTTTGCGTGAGCGGACAGGACTGGGTCCGGAGGATCGGCTGGTCGCGAGCAACAGCGGTCGTAGTGGTTGCAGAATGCTGAAGCTGGCTCGCGATAACCAGCTTTGGTGATTCGGATTGCTGCGGTGATTGCCGTATCGTCGAAGGGGGGAGCTGGGGGTTAGCGGAATTGGGGGTGTTGGTGGAGGAGGATCTGGGTGGCGGGGGACAGCGGAGCTTGGCGGTAGATGGGCTCGTGGAGGGGTTCGGCACTGGTTGAGCGGGCGGCGCGGGCAAGCCAGGACTTGTCGAGTGGGTGGGAGAGAAGGGTGAGAGTATTTGCGGCAATGGTGGTTTCTTCTTTCTCCCCTGTGGCGTGTCCGGTGCCGACAAAGAAGCCGGCCAGCAGGAGGGTGACGCGCAAGAGGGTAGAGCGGGAGTATGTGGGCATGGCGCACGGGCGCGCGGGGTCGAGGTGTTGGTAGAGGTTTTGGAAGAGGGGGAGGGTCCACATGGCTGGGTTGCGGGCGGGGGAGAAGGCGTCGAAGAGAATGGCGTGCGGGGCGGGATAGGGTGGATGGTTTGGATGGGTGGCGATAAGGGTAGGGAAGTCGCCGAGGTGGAGTTGCCAGTGGATGGTTTGGGTGCCGTTTTGGAAGGTGACGGCATGGGTGCGAAGGAGCTCGCGAAGGGGGTTTTCGTATCCGTCGAAGTAGCCTAGCGCGGGGGCGTGGGCGAGGGCGAAGTGGAGGGGATCGAGGGTCTTCTCGAAGCTGAGGAGGCGAAGAGTGCCAGGGAGGTTCCGGGTGGCGGCCAAAATGGTGAGAGGGTTGGCGGCGGCGCCGAGTCCAACGTCCCAAATGACGAATTCGCCCGGAGTGGCGGTGATGCGCTCGGGAAGGCGCATTTGGTGGAGGTAGAGGGCTTGGGCTTCGGCGACGGGTCCGATGACGGGGTGAAAGGTTTCGCCGCAGTCGAGGGCGTGGATGCTGTGCGAGCCGTTGGCGAGACGTACAAGGCGATAGCCGACCGGGAGGGAAGGGGTCATCGATTCGAATAGGCCGGGGGCGGGGTCAGGATTTCAAGGCTGCAGGGTCAATGCCCAAGGCACGTGCGATGATGAAGAAGGTTAGTGCGGTGGCACCGGCGACAACAGCCCGGACGGCGGGGATTTGAATGGCGATGATCACGGCAAGGAGGCCGAACTGGCACAGGCGGAGATAGGTTTCCTCGCTCATGCGGATGATATTCTTGATCACATGCGAGCCGTCGAGAGGAGGGATGGGGAGGAGGTTAAAGAAGCAGAGGATGAGGCTTATCCAAGCCATCTGGGTGGAAATGCGGATGAGGTTGTCGGCCTGCGTCAGGATGCCGATTTTGGCAAGGGCGAGGAGGATGACGGCGAGGGCCAGATTCATGGCGGGGCCGGCGAGGGCAACCAGGGCATCGTCACGCCGGGGGTGGCGGAGCTGACTGATGTTGACGGGGACGGGGCGACCCCAGCCGATGATAAAGTTGGCTGCGCCAGAACCTGCGCTCGAGAGGAAGATGGCGAGCATGGGGAGGATGATGGTTCCGACAAGGTCTATGTGGGAAACGGGATTGATGGTGACGCGGCCCTGCGAATGGGCGGTGTCGTCGCCGCACTTCCACGCCGTCCAAGCGTGGGCGAACTCATGGAAGGTGAGGAGGGGCAGGAAGCAAAGGTATGAGATCAGGCCGTCGTAAAGCGCGCGGATATCCATCGGGCTCAGGTTAGCAAGGGGGCTGGGTGGGGGAAGCTTAAACTGCGGAGACACCCGGGGAGACAATGGAGCCAGTTGTCGGGATTGAACCGACGACCGACGGTTTACAAAACCGTTGCTCTACCACTGAGCTAAACTGGCTTCCAAACAGGCGGCGGACGCCGCTGCAAAGGAGTAGAGCGGGTTTTGGCGTTTGGGTCAAGTTGGATGGCGGCGAGGAAGGCGCGAAGTGCCATCAGCAGTTTATTGATTTGAGAATTACGAACGCCAGTCGGAGCGGTGGGATGGTGGGCATCGCGCTACCTCGAAGCACCGTCCTATGTGGCGGGGCAAAAGGGGGGATGCGGAAGGGAACGGAGGTCTTGGTCGCCTTGACCGCCCCCTGCCCTGCGCACGTTCCAAACGGATCGGGGACGTTCGTGCTCGACATGGTGAGTTCCACCCCGCGTCGGACTTGGGTAGATGCCAGCGATTTTTGGTCGCACGGCAAAGCACCGGGTTTCCCGTCGAGGTTTAGGGTTCGCTTCGAGGGCGGCAATGGCAGGTGACAGGGCGAATAGAGAGGGAGTGGAACACGAGCGGTTGTCCGAATTGTTCCACGTGGAACAATCAGGATGAGATTGACCGAAAGGGTGAAGGCGGGAGGGAACGACGTGTTCCGGTGAAAAACTTTCCGCGGAGGCGGGTGAAGATGAAGAGCATGGAGCCATCAATTGTTCCATGTGGAACAACGGGAGGGCGGGCCAAGACCTGTGGACCGGTGGCAACCAATCGGCCGACTCCTCGCGGCGCACTCGGGGCGCGGCGGAGGATGTGTTCCACGTGGAACAATCGCTCAAAGATCGCCGCAACAGGAGTTGTGGGAGAATGGGGGATCGAGGTGTTCCTCGGAAGCGCAGGCGGCCGAGGCGGCGGGAACCCACGCCGCCCGTTTAAGGGTAACCAAGAGAATGCTGATGTCGGCCGGGGAAATGCCGGAGATACGACTGGCCTGCCCGATGGTGCCGGGGCGAATCCTTTTGAGTTTCTGGCGGGCTTCGTTGCGCAGGCTGGGAACGGTGTCGTAGTCGAGCAACTCGGGGATTTGTTTGTCCTCCATGGTGCGGAAGCGAAGGACTTCTTCTTCCTGGCGGTCGATGTAGCCGGCGTATTTGACGGCAATTTCCACCTGCTGGGTGACTTCAGCGGGAAGCGGGGGTGTTTCGCCGGGGAGATTCTGATAGGTGATTTCGGGGCGGCGGAGCCATTCTTCGAGGGTGTTCGCACCGTGGCGAAGGGTCTGGAGCCGGACGGTCTCGGCAGCGATGGCGGCGAGTTTGGATTGAAAACGGCGATAATTGCGGAGCGGCAAAAGCCCTGTCTGATAGCCAATCTCGGCGAGGCGAAGGTCGGCATTGTCCTGCCGCAGGAGGAGGCGGTATTCGGCGCGGGAGGTGAACATGCGGTAAGGCTCGGTGGTGCCTTTGGTGACGAGGTCATCGATGAGCACGCCGATGTAGGCTTGGTCGCGGCCAAGGACGAGGGGTGGGCGACCGAGGACTTTGCGGGCGGCGTTGAGACCGGCCATCAGGCCTTGGGCGGCGGCTTCCTCGTAGCCAGAAGTGCCATTGATCTGGCCGGCGAGGAAAAGATTGGCGCAGGGCTTGGTTTCGAGAGAGGGATGGAGCTGGGTGGGGAAGGAGAAGTCGTATTCGACGGCGTAGGCGGGTCGGAGGATTTCGGCGTTTTCGCAGCCGATGATGGTTTTGATCATCTGGAGCTGGACTTCGTAGGGGAGGCAGGTGGAGAAGCCGTTGACGTAGATCTCGTCGGTGCTGATGCCCTCGGGTTCGAGGAAGATTTGGTGGCGTTCTTTGTCGGCAAATTTGACGATCTTGTCCTCGATGGAGGGGCAGTAGCGGGGGCCGACGCCTTCGATGACGCCGGAATACATGGGGGACCGGTGGAGGTTGGCGCGGATGATGTCGGCAGTCTGGGTCGTCGTGTAAGTGACGTAGCAGGGCAATTGGCCGTTGATGCGGTCGAGAATCGAGCCGCGGGGGTATTTACCATGGGAATTGCCGCCGTCGTTGGGGTGGACGGCGGCGAATTCGGGATCGACTAGGTCGTCTTTCCAGTAGGTAAAGTAGGGAACAGGTTCGTCGCCAGCTTGCGGCTCAGTGGGGGAGAAATCGATGGAACGTCGCAAAAGGCGCGGTGGCGTGCCAGTTTTAAGGCGTCCAAGCTCCAATCCAACATCCTTTAACGATGCCGACAATCCCATGGCAGCAGCTTCGCCGGCACGGCCCCCGGATTGTTGGTTGGAGCCGATGTGCATCAGGCCGCGTAGGAAGGTGCCAGTGGTGATGACTACGGTCTTGCCGAGAAACTGGACTTCGAGGGAGGTTCCGACGCCACATGCTTGGCCGTCGCGATGTATAAGCGTTATCGTTTGCGCCTGTCGGATATCGAGGTTTTCCTGACGTTCACAGACCCATTTGAGGCGAAATTGGTAGGCCTTCTTGTCGCACTGAGCGCGCGGAGCCCAGACGGACGGTCCGCGCTTGGTGTTAAGCATCCGGAACTGGAGACCGGTCATGTCAGTCGCTTTGCCCATTTCCCCGCCGAGGGCGTCGATCTCGCGGGCGAGGTGTCCTTTAGCGAGACCGCCGATGGCGGGGTTGCAGGACATCTGGCCAATGGTGTCGGCATTAATGGTGAGCAAGAGGGTCTGGCAACCCAGCCGGGCGGCGGCCAAGGCGGCCTCGACGCCGGCGTGACCGGCACCGACCACGATGACATCGTAGGTCTTTGGGTAAACGAACATGAAGGCACGTTAGCAGAGGGCGGGACGGGAGCCAAAGAGTTTGCGGGGATGTGGGGTTGGGGCGGGGATTCGGGACTGGGGAATCGTTTGGATTGGGGGTGAGGCGGCAGTTTGGTTTAGCAAGGCTGACAGCGTTCCGATTGAATTTGCACGGGTCCCGAAAGAGTGCGAATCTGGAAGCGGTCAGAAGGTTGGTTTTGCGAAGATGGGGAGTCCGGGTTCGAGTCACTTATTTATGGCGGAGCAAAAGTTGCAAATGGGGCCAGACAACAGGTCTGAGTCCGCGGAAGGGGAGCGTCAGGGGACGGTGGTGGACCATTTTCTTGCATGGGCACAAAAGGCTCCGGAACAGGTGGCAGTCAAGTCAGGCGCAACGGTCATCACGTATGGAGAGTTGGCACGGCGCTCGGAAGAACTGGCGCGGGCATTGCGGGCCAATGGGGTGGGGGCGGAGGTGGTGGTCGGGCTTTGTCTGGGGAGGTCTCCGGCGATGGTGGTCGGAGCGTTGGGAATTCTGCGGGCGGGTGGCGCATATATGCCGCTCGATCCGGAGCATCCCAGCGCGCGGCTGGCCCGGCTGTTGGAGGATTCCGGGGCGGAGGTGGTGGTGGCGGATGAGAGATCGTTGGGCCGGGTGGCATGGAGTGTGAGCCGACGGATACTGCTTGGAACGACCGGCGAGATGGTGGAAGGGGCGGATCGGGAAGGGGGAGGGAAATTGCCGGCGGGCCCGCGGCCGGGTGATCTGGCGTATGTGATTTACACCTCGGGTTCGACAGGACAACCGAAGGGGGTGGAAGTCGAACATCGGAGTCTGAGCAATTTGATTGGCTGGCATAACCGGGCGTTTGACGTGCGCCCGACGGATCGGGCGAGTCAGGTGGCGAAGGTGGGATTTGACGCGGCGGTGTGGGAGATCTGGCCGTATCTGGCGGCGGGTGCCAGCGTGCATCTGGCGCCGGATGAAATCACGGCCGACCCGGAGGGTCTGCGGGATTGGATGGTGGCCGACGGCGTGACGATCGGGTTTGCTCCGACGCCGGTGGCCGAGCGATTGCTGGATTTGCTATGGCCGGAGAACACGGCATTGCGAGCCCTGCTGACGGGGGCGGATACGTTGCACCGCTTACCGCCGAAGGGTCTGCCGTTTCAGCTGATCAACAATTACGGTCCCACGGAGGGGACGGTGGTGGCGACATCCGGAGTGATGCCGGCGGGTGCGGCGGGCTGCGGCCTGCCGACGATCGGACGGGCGATCGACGGGGTGCAGGTGTACTTGCTGGATGAGGCGGGACGGCAGGTGGCGGCGGGTGAGCGGGGAGAAATTTACATCGGCGGTGCGGGTGTAGCACGCGGCTATCGCCGACGACCGGACCTTACGGCGGAACGATTCGTGACGAATCCGCTGGCAGACGGGCCGGGCGGACGGTTGTTCCGGACGGGCGATTTTGGGAAGACTTTGCCGAACGGTGAGATCGCCTTCTTGGGGCGAACTGATGAGCAGGTGAAAGTGCGGGGTTACCGCATCGAGCCAAACGAAATCAGCGCGGCGTTGAACCATCATCCGGGGGTGGTCCAAAGCGCGGTCGTCGCCGCACCGAGCCGGACTGGCGAGGCGCAACTGGTGGCGTATGTGGTGACTCGAAGCGGGGCGCCAATCCCGAGCGGCGAATTGCGCGAGCATCTGGCGGCGCGGTTGCCGGAGTACATGGTTCCCGCACTTTACGTAACGCTGGCGGCACTGCCATTGACGCCCAACGGGAAGGTGGATCGCGCAGCGCTGCCGGCAGCGGAGGGGGGAAGTACGGTAGGTGACAAGGAGTTTACGCCGGCGCAGACCGAGGCGGAACTGAGCCTGGCGGCAATCCTCGCGCCGTTGCTGAAGCTGTCCGGTCCCGAGCAGGTGGACGTGGGCGCGAATTTTTTTGAACTGGGCGGGCATTCCCTGCTCGGGACGCAGTTGATTGCGCGCGTGCGGGAAGCATTCGACATCAACCTGCCACTGCGGGCACTCTTCGAGGCGCCGACGGTCAGCGGACTGGCCGCTGAGATCGAGCGGCAGTTGATTGCGAAGCTGGATGAATTGAGCGACGAAGAAGTGGAGCAGCGGATCGGGCGCACGGAAGCGGCGCCCGTGAACCAGCCCGCCACGTGCGCGCAGTAAGTCCCATGACGATGGAAGCGAAACCGAAGACCGCGCCCGCCCTGAGCTTGTTTCAGTTGCTGGACCCGGAGGTCCTTGCCGATCCGTATCCACTGTATCACCGGCTGCGGCGGGAGGCGCCGGTGCAATGGGATCCCTATCTGCATTCGTGGGTGGTGACGCGCTATGAGGATGTGATCCGGGTGTTGCGGGATTTCTCGGCGGACCGGACGCCGACGCCGGAGAAGCTCACGGAGATGGGGCTGGGGGCATTGAATCCGATTGCGAAGGTGATGGTGAAGCAGATGCTTTTCCTCGACCCGCCGGCGCACACGCGGATTCGCGGGCTGGCGGCGGCGGCGTTCACGCCGAGCAAGGTGGAGGCGTTGCGGGCGCACGTGGCCGAAATCGTCAATCGTCTGCTCGACGACCTGGCCGGCAAGGAAGTGGTGGATGTCATCGCGGATTTTGCCGAGCCGCTGCCGTGCATCGTGACGGCGGAAATGCTCGGAGTGCCGGTGGCGGATCATCGGCGGCTGAAGATGTGGTCGCAGGACTTCGCGGAGATGCTGGGGAATTTCCAACACAACCCGGACCGGATACCGCGCATCCTGAAGAGCACCGAGGAGATGACCGCGTATTTCCGGAGCGCGATGCGGGCCGACTGGCTGCGGCCTGACGGACTGGTGCGCTCGTTGATGGACGCGGAAGTGCAGGGCGACCGGTTGACCGAGGAGGAAGTGATCGCCAACAGCATCGTGACGATGGTCGGGGGCCAGGAGACGACCACCAACCTGATCGGCAGCGGGATGCTCACGTTGATGCGCAACCCGGGCGAACTGGAGCGGCTCCGGACGAACCCCGGGATGCTCCCGACGGCGATCGAGGAATTGTTGCGCTACGAAAGTCCCAGCCAGCACACGGCGCGGCTGGCACCGGAGGACGTGGAGATCGGCGGGAAGTTGATCCGGAAAAAACAGGCGGTGATGGCCGTGATGGCGGCCGCGAATCGCGACCCGAGCCGGTTTCCCGATCCGGACCGGCTCGATTTAACCCGGCAGGACAACAAGCACGTGGCGTTCGGGTGGGGCGGACATTTTTGCTTTGGAGCACCGCTGGCCCGGCTGGAGGCGCAGATCGCTTTCGGCGAACTGCTGCGAAGATTTCCGGCCTGGACGCTGGAGCCGGGGCGCCTCACATGGCGCACCAACCTCGGTTTGCGCGGATTGACGGCGCTGCCGGTGCGGTTCACGAAAAGTGCAGGAGCGGGCGCGGCGGGCAAGGACGGTGGCAGCCGTTGAACCCGGCGGGCTGTCATGAGCGGCACCGACTCCAAATTGCTGGCGGAGGGAATGTCCGAGAAACGGCGGCAATTGCTCGCGCAATATCTTAAACGCGCCGGGGGCGGAAGCGCCAAGGGGGCAGGCGCATCCGCGGAAGCAGCGACCGCTGCACGCTCCGACGCACCGCAGCCCGTTTCCTTCGCACAGGCGAGTCTGTGGTTGCTGGACCGGGTGGAGGGTTCGAGCACGCAATATCATGTGCCCGATGCCATGCGGCTGCGCGGCGCGTTGAACCGCCGGGCATTGGAGGAGGCTTTAATCACCGTGGTGGCCCGACACGACGGACTCCGGGCGCGGTTTGCCGAGGTCGAGGGCGAACCGATGCAGCTCATCGCGTCGCAGATGCGGGTGGAACTGCCGGTCGTTGACCTGCGCAACGAGGGAACGGCAGGCAAGGCTACGGATCTCCCGACGCTGATCGAGCAGGAGATCGCGGTGCCGTTTGACCTGAGCAAGGGTCCGCTGGTCCGTGCGCGGCTGTTTCAATTGGGAGCGGACGAGCACGTGTTGCTGACGATCTGCCATCACATTGTCTGCGATGGCTGGTCCATTGGGGTGTTCAATCGGGAGTTGGCCGCCTTGTACGAGGCTTTCAGCCGCGGGCTGGGTTCGCCGCTGCCGCCGTTGCCCATGCAATATGGCGACCATGTGCGCCGGCAACGGCAACGGCTGCAGGCGGCCGAAGTCGAGCGCCTGCTGAGCTACTGGCGCAAGCAACTGGCGGGCGCCCCACCCCGGTTGACGCTACCGACGGACAAGCCGCGGCCACAGCGCACCGGAACCCGGGCCGAGAGCCGGGCGCTCCAGCTTTCGCCAGAGTTGAGCGCGTCCTTGCGCGGGCTTTCGCAACGGGAGGGCGTCACCCTGTTCATGACGCTGCTGGCGGGATTTCAGGCCGTGCTGGCGCGGCATTCCGGGCAGGAGGACATCGTGATCGGCACGCCGACGGCGGGTCGGGATCACGCGGCGACGGAAGGCTTGGTCGGCTATTTCATCAACGCCATCGCACTGCGGACGGACATGTCGGACAACCCGACTTTTCGCGCGCTGCTGCAACGCGTACGCGGGACGGCGCTGGATGCCTACGCGCATCAGGAACTGCCGTTTGAGAAACTGGTGGAAAAACTGCAACCGGAACGCGACCGGAGTCATGCGCCGGTATTTCAGGTCCTGTTCAATCTGTTCAACCTCGAGCCGTTGCCGGCGTCCATGGGCGGACTGCAACTGGAACGGGTGCCGGCGCATGAGCCGGGCGCGAAATTTGACATCACACTCTTCGCGAGTGACGCAACGGAGCGCATTCAATTGCGGGCGGTTTACAACGCGGACCTGTTCACCGGAGCGACCATCCAGCGGTTGCTGGAGCGCTACGAGACGTTCCTTGGTGCGGCGGTGAATGACCCGGGGCGGGCGATCGGGCAGCTGGAGATGCTCACGGAGGAGGATCGACGCCGGCGGACGGTCGAGGACAACCGGGTCCGGCCCAAGAACCCCTTTGTCCCCTTTACTCTCGAGGAGGTGGAACAGTCGATCCCGGCAAGATTTGCCAAGGTGGCCGCCCACGCTGCGCAGCACGTGGCGGTCCGGACGCGCGCCCATTCGTGGACGTACGCCGAGCTGGAGCGGCGGGCGACGCTGATCGCGCACCATGTCCGCGAACAGCAGCGTGAAGAAGGGGGCCGGGTGGCTTTGTTGCTGGACCACGACGCGCCGATGATCGCCGCGATTCTCGGCGTCTTGCAGGCGGGGCGGACTTACGTGCCGTTGGATCCCAATCATCCGAAGGATCGGCAGGCCCTGATCGCAGCCGACGCAGGAGCCACGCTGCTGCTGAGCGATGCCCGCAATGCCGCCCGGGCCGCTGAGCTGGGTTCCGGCACCACCCGCTGGCTCAACTTGGATTCGCTCGACTGGAAGAAGCCGGCGGACGGACGTCTGCCGGAAGTTTCACCGCAGGCGACGGCTTATCTGCTTTACACCTCCGGATCGACCGGCGCGCCGAAAGGTGTGACGCAGCTTCACCGCAACGTCTTGCAGCACATCCGCAATTACACGAACAGCCTGCACCTCTGCCGGGATGATCGGATGACCTTGCTGGCATCGTATGGCTTCGACGCCGCGGTGATGGGAATTTTCGGAGCCTTGCTGAACGGTGCCACCTTGTGCCCTTACAACGTGGGGGCGGAGAATCTCGATGAGATGGGGCGCTGGCTGGTGGAACAGGAGATCACGATCTATCACTCAACGCCGACGCTCTATCGCCACCTGACGGGAACGCTCCGGTCCGGACAGAAGTTTCCGCGCCTGCGGCTGGTGGTCCTCGGCGGCGAAAAGGTGGTTCCGCAGGATGTGGAGCAGTTTCAAAAATGGTTCGGCCCGGAATGCCAGTTCATCAACGGCTACGGGCCCACGGAATGCACCATCGGATTGCAGTACTTTGCCGACGCCCGCACGGCGGTGGGGACGGGCGCGGTGCCAATCGGTTATCCGATGGCGGATGCGCAGATTTCGCTGATCAACCGGGCGGGCGATCCGGGCCAGGCGTTCGGCGAAATTGTCATTCAGAGCGCGGCACTGGCGGCCGGCTACTGGGGACGACCCGATTTGACAGCGGCTGCGTTTGGCGAGAGCACGAACGAGGCGGGACTGCGGAGCTATCGAACGGGCGATCTGGGGCGACTGCTGGCCGATGGCATGATCGAGTCGATGGGGCGGCGGGATTCGCAAGTGAAGATCCGCGGATTCCGAATCGAGCTGGGCGAGATCGAATCGGTGTTGCGGAACCTGCCAGCGGTGGAGGACTGCGTGGTGGTGACGACGGGTGCCGCGGAGGGCGACCAGAGCATGGTCGCCTATGTGGTAACAACGCGCGGTGCGACGCCCGATGCCGAGGGGCTGCGAGGTTCCCTCAAATCACGCCTGCCGGAATACATGATCCCAGCGCAGTTTGTCTTTCTGCAGGCGCTGCCGTTGACGCCGAACGGGAAGATCGACCGGCGGGCCTTGCCTGCTCCGGCACCGGTCAACCCGGGCGCGAAAGCGGCGTTTGTGGCGCCACGCACCGACGTCGAGCGCAAGCTGGCCAGGATTTGGGAATCGGTCCTGGGCATCACCCCGGTGGGTGTGAGGGACGATTTCTTTGCCGTGGGCGGTCATTCGCTGCTTGGCGTCCGGGTGTTGGCGCAGGCCGAAAAGGAGTTTGGACGCCGACTTCCGTTGTCAGCAATTTTTGACGCAAGGACGATCGAGGAGCTGGCCGTGCGGTTGCAATCGGATGCGGGGACCATCCGCTGGCGGTCGCTGGTGCCCGTTCAACCACACGGGAATCGCCGGCCGGTATTCGGAGTGCATTTGCTGCACTACCTCCCGCTCGCGAATTATTTGAGCCCGGACCAGCCGTTTTACGGATTGCGCTACGGGATGGGAGATTTGGGCGAGGCAGAACCGCCGGAGACGCTCGAGAAACTGGCGGCGCATTATGTCGCGGAGATGCGTCGGTTTCAGCCAGAGGGTCCGTATGCACTGATCGGCTATTGCTTCGCCGGGGTGGTGGCATACGAGATGGCCCGGCAGTTGCGGGCGGCCGGTCAGCAGGTGGCGCCGCTAATTCTTCTGGATTCGTGGCTATTGAGCGAGCGGCGTCGGCTACCGGTGGCCCGGATCATCCGCAATGTCTGGAAGAGCGGCATGAAAGGAGTCGTGCGGCGTGCAGTGGCGCGGGCACAAAACCGGATGAACCGAATCCTGCCCCCGGAGTATAGTCCGCATGAATACCAGGCAACCATCGACGCGCGTTGGCGACAAACGTACGTGCCGGGCAGTTATGACGGTCCCATCGTGCTGCTGAACGCCGAGGAGACGGACGATTTCTACCGGACCAAAGGGACTACGTCGGAATCGTGGCGGAAGTACGTCTCGGGGAAGATCGAGGAACATACCATTCCCAGCGGCCATCTGGGAATGTTCAAGGAACCGGATGTCCAGGTGCTGGCGGACAGGCTCAACCAGATACTGGCACTGACCACGACGACGACGCGCCGCTGAACGCGCAACCCCGGATGGACCGGGCCCGCGGGTTGGCGCGAGTGACCGGGATTTCGGTTCGCCCACGGGCCACGGGCCGTCTAACCTACACCGGTGACCTTGGCCGAAAAACAGGATGCGTTGCTCCGCGAATTGCAAACTTTGCGCGATCCGCAGGATCGGCTCGCCTGGTTGATCGACCGGGCGCGGGCGCGCCCGCTGCTCCCCCCAGAATTGCGAACCGACGCAAGTCTGGTGCCCGGTTGTCTGGCGCGGCTGTGGTTCGTGCCGACTTGGCGGGCCGGGAACTGTTTTTTTCAGGCCGAATCGGACTCGCTGATTGTCAAGGCCGTCGCGGGTTTGCTTTGCGATTTTTTCAGCGGGCGAACACCGGAGGAAATCCTCGCGCACGAAGGGGATTTCCTCCGCCTTGCGGGCATCAGTGAACACCTGACCCCGAATCGCCGGAACGGTCTCGGCCGGGTGCGGGGGTTGATCCGGGATTTCGCGCTGAGCCATCAGCCTGTGAAATGAGGGTCGAAAAGCGCCGAAGGTGCGGATGATGACGCTTGCCTTCCGATGTTTCCGCCCGCGCGGTTTCGTCAGAGACGGCGACTGTTTACGTCCCTCCCCAACCGCTTCACAGATCAGCGCACGAATCGAAGCGACGCCCATCAACCGGTGTGGCGGACTTTGTCGAGCCACACCGCGCCGAGGATCACGAGGCCGAGTACGACTTTCTGCGTGTAGCTCTCAACGTTGGTGAGATTCATGCCGTTCTGGATCACGGCGATGGTGAAAGCCCCGGTGAGCGTGCCGAGCATCTTGCCTTCGCCTCCGCTGAGGCTCGTGCCGCCGACTACGACGGCGGCGATCACGTAGAGTTCATACATGTTGCCGTAGGTCGCGGAACCGCTCTTGAGCTGCGAGGCCATGATCACGCCGCCGAGTCCCGCGAGCAGTGCGCTCGCGATGTAGGCAAACATGAGCACGCGCTTCACCGGCACGCCGGAGAGGCGCGCGGCCTCGCCGTTTCCGCCCACGGCGTAAAGGTAGCGGCCCAGCTTCATCCGCGACATGAGCACGTGCGCGAGGGCGTAAAGCACGAGCATGAGCACGACGGCATTGGGCAGGCTGAACAAATCCGCGCCGCGTCCGAGCCAGACGAAGGAGTCGGGGATTTGGTAAATGGACTGCCCCTTCGCGAGGATGTAGGCGAGCCCGCTGCCGACGAGCATCATCGCAAGCGTGACGATGAACGGCGGAATGGCGAACCGCGTGATCATCGCTCCGGAAAATGCGCCGATGATTCCGCAGAGAAAGATCGCCGCGATGCACGCAAGCAGCATCCCGCCGAAAGATGCGCCCACACCGCCTGCATAATCGCGGATGAATCTCGCCACCAGCACTGCCGACAGCGCGAGCAGGCTGCCGACGGAAAGGTCGATGCCGCCGGTGATGATCACCATCGTCATGCCGATCGCGACGATGGCGATCACGGCGATCTGGTTGGCGATGTTCAGCAGGTTTTCGGACTTCAGGAAATTCGGCCAGCGGTAGCTACGCGGCGTGACGATGCGCGGTTCGCCAAGCGCGGGGAAGTCGGTCTTCAAGTCGGAGAAGACTAGCCAGGCGCCGGTGACTTGTGTGCAGGCGATGGCGTCGAGCTTGCCGCCGGATGCGTTGATTTTCACCAGCGCCTCGCGGGCGTCCTTGGGTTCGCCGCGCACCGTCGCGAGGACTTGCGCGCCGGATGCGGTGAGCTCGCGTTCGATGCTCGCGGCAAAGACCGCATCGTCGGGTTGGTCGCTGGCGGCGATGAGCACGCGCGGCGTTTTGCCGAACTGCTGACCGATGGCGCTGACGACTTGTTTCGCGGCAGCCGCGCCTTTGGGCGACTGGTCGCTGTAGGTCACCACGCTGAAAAACGCGCACAGCAGCACGAGCACGAGGATCATGCCGTAGTCGGTGAGGAAGCGGGCGTTCTTCATAACGTCATGCGTGCGCAAGTTCCATGACTTGCTCCTGCGTCGCGCGGCGGGCGTCGGCGATTTCGCCGGTCACGCGGCCCTCGTGCATGACGAGGATGCGGTCGGCCATGCCGAGCACCTCGGGCAGTTCGGAGCTGATCATCACGATGGCCTTGCCGGCTGCGACCAGTTCGTTCATGAGCAGGTAGATCTCGAATTTTGCGCCGACATCGATGCCGCGGGTCGGCTCGTCGAAAATCAGCACGTCGCAGTTTCGCGCGAGCCATTTGGCCAGCACGACCTTCTGCTGGTTGCCGCCCGAGAGGTTGCCCGCGCGCGCCTCCTGGTTCGGCACCTTGATTTTGAGCTGCTCCACGTAACGGCCAAATTCCTTGCACTCACGCCCGAGCTGCACGAAGCCGCGGGTCGAAAGCCGATCGAGATTCGGCAGGCCGAAGTTTTCGCGAACCGAGTGGCCGAGCACGAGCCCCTGCAGTTTGCGGTCCTCGGTCAAAAGGCCGATGCCCGCGCCAATCGCATCCCGAGGTGAGCGGATCGCGAGGACATTGGCATCGAGCCGGATTTCGCCCGCCTCACGCGGGTCGGCTCCGAAAATGAGCCGCACGGTTTCCGTGCGGCCCGCGCCGACGAGTCCGGTGAGCGCGAGGACCTCGCCGCGGCGAACGGTGAACGAAACATCGCGCACCGCACGACCGCGCGTGAGGTGCGAGACTTCCAGCCGCGGTGAGCCGATGGCGGAGGTGCGCGCGGGGAATTCGTCCTTCAGTTCGCGGCCAACCATCAGCTCAATCATCTCGTTGCGCGTGATCTGGCTGGTGGGGCGCTCCCCGACGTTGTTCCCGTCGCGCAGGACGGCCACGCGGTCCGTGATGGCAAAGACTTCGTCGAGCCGGTGGCTGATGTAGATGATGCCGATCCCGTGGCTCTTCAGGTCGCGGATGATTTCAAACAGCCGCGCCACCTCGTGCGAAGTCAGCGCCGCGCTCGGCTCGTCCATGACGATGATGCGCGCATCGAAGGCGAGCGCCTTCGCGATTTCGACGAGCTGCTGCTGCGCCGTGGTGAGCCGGCGGCACGGCACATCGAGATCGATCTCCACGCCGAGTCGCTTGAAGAGCGCCGCCGCGCGTTCCCGTTCCTGCTTCTGCGCCACGAATCCGGCGCGCGTGACTTCCTGGCCGAGGAAGATATTTTCCACGGCTGTGAGACCGGGGACGAGATTGAACTCCTGATAGATCACCGCCACGCCCGCGCGCCGCGAATCCTGCGGCGATTGAAACGGGGCCTCGCGGCCGTCGATCGTGATCGTGCCCTCGTCTGCACGATGCGCGCCGCCGAGGACTTTCATCAGCGTGCTTTTCCCGGCACCGTTCTCGCCGATCAATGCGAGCACCTCTCCCGCGCGCAGCGCGAGGTCCACTCCACGCAGCGCTTTCACGCCGGGAAAGGACTTCACGATTCCGCGCATCGCGAGGAGCGGTGCGGCGTCTGCCATACGCGCATTGGATTCGTTCGACCCGCTCATGGCTCCGTCCGGTTTGCGGATTTCAATTCCGACCGCCCGAGCCAGTAGCACGCGAGGGGCGCGGGGATTTTCAGCAGCTCGATTTCCGCGCCGCCTTCGTTTAGCCGCAGCACGCCGAAATCCGAAAATTGCCGCGTCACGACGTAGCCACGCTTCACGCCCTTGGTCGCGCAGAATTCCCGCATCCCCTTCAGCTCACCCGCTCCCGTGCTCTGCCCGCGATACTTCACCTCGAAGGGCACCAAGCGGCCCTGCACCTCGGCCACGATGTCCACCTCCGCGTCCTTCTTGCCGCGCCAGTAGGCGAAGTTCACGTTCACATCGTAGAAGCGCGTGAAGACGTGCTTGAAAAACGCCGTCTCCACCGCGCGCCCCAGCAGCGCCGCATCCTCGAGAAGCGCGCGTCCTTTCGACAGCACGCTCGGGCTGATCGCCGCATCCGCCAGATACACCTTGTGCCGCCCGCGCAGCACCTCCTTGCCGTAGCCCAGCGGCGGCAGCTTGTGGATGAGATGCACCGCCGCGAGCAGCTCGATGAAATTCGTCGCGGTCGGCTTTTTCACCGCCAGATTTTTGCACAGCGCCTGCATGTCCAGCAGCCCGCCATCGTGCAGGCAAAGGTAGAGAAAAGTGTGCTCCAGCTCCACCACGCGCCGCACGCCGAAGAGCGCGGTCATGTCCCGCTTCAGCACCTTGTCCACGATGTCCTCGCGCAGGAGCTTCTGCGCCCACGACACGCTGGGCGCCAGCGCGCACTGCGGGAAGCCGCCCCGCTGGAGATACTCGTGAAAATGCACCGCCAGCGGCTCGCCGGCCTCGCCCACGCGCACAAAGTCCCCCTCGCTCCATTCAAAAAGCCGCCCCAGCGACGGCACGTCCGGCAGCTCCGGCTCCGGGCGCTTTTGGATGCGCAGAAACTCGTAAAAGGACAGCGTCGCCAGCCGGATCGTGTGCCACCGGCCCACGCCGCTCTCCTGCTCCTCCGTCACCAGCGGCGTCGCCGACCCCGTGAGCGCGATGCGCCGCTCCTTTTGGAAATCCACCTGATGCTTCACCCACGTCTGCCAGTGCGGCAGGAACTGGATTTCATCCACGAACACATACTCCAGCCCCGGCTCCCGCGCTTCCGTCGCCCGCCACAGCCGCAGCACAGCCTCCAGCCCCGCGAGCTTTAGCAGCGGATGGTCAAAGGTCACGTAGAGCACGTTGCGCGCATTCACCCCGCTGGCGATGAGTGCCTCGATGCCTTGGAGAAAAAGCGTCGTCTTCCCGATCTGGCGGGCGCCGCTGAGCAGCACCGCGCGCGGAGCCGGCGGCTCGCGCAGCCACAAATCGAGCTCCGCGAACGCCGCCCGCCGCCACGTCGGCAAGTCCGCCACGCGCTCGCCCCGCCACCACGGGTTCATCTCGCGAAGGATGGCGATCAGCTCGGAATCGGGCGCAATCATTGCTTCAATGTCCTAAAACGCACGAATAAGGCAAGTATAGTTTCCTTATTTGTGCTGTTTTAGAATATAGAACCCGATTTCGGGCTGTTGGAAGTGAACTACTCCAAGGTCAGGTCATACGCCCATCGCCGCTGCGAGCGCTGCGCGCATCACCTCGGCATCCGGGGTGATGCCGGTCCAGTATTGCACGCCGACGATGCCCTGGTTCACGAGCATCCCGAGGCCGTCGATGTCGCGGCATCCGCGCGCGGCGGCATCGTCGAGGAACCGCGTGCGCACCGGGCTGAAGACCACGTCGGCCACGACCATGCCGGGCCTGAGCGAATTCAAATCGAGCGCGAGCCGCGCTTCCGGCGCGTAGAGGCCGATCGATGTGCCGTTGATGACGATGTCCGTGCCTGCGGAAATGGCGTAGTCGCCACGCCATACTACGAGTTCGGCGTCGAGCTTCAGCTTGTCGCGCAGCAGTCCGACCAGTTCCGCACCGCGCGGTTCGGAGCGATTCACGATGGTGATCCGTTTCGCGCCCGCGAGTCCGAGTTCCACCGCGATGGCGCGCGCCGCGCCGCCCGCGCCGAAGAGCACGACGGACTTCCCTCTCGGATCGATCGCCGACTCCAGCGATTTCAGGAACCCTTTCCCGTCGGTGTTCTCGCCGATGAATTTGTCTCCGCGACGCACCACGCAATTCACCGCGCCCATCACCGCGGCGGATTCGCCGAGACCGTCGAGGTGGGGGATGACGGTCACCTTGTGGGGCAGGCTGCAATTGAACCCGCGAAAGCCCATCGCCTTCGCCCCGCGCACGGCGGCGCCGAGGTCCGCGGGCGTGA